>NZ_QUHH01000009.1:0-48071 GCF_003479515.1 Parabacteroides sp. AF14-59
GTTTACACATTTTCTTTTTGTGATTGTGTAAACTTTTTTCAGTACAAGTCACTTTTGGGCATAGATACGTTGTATAATGTCCACAACTTTCATACCTTCCAATACGTTCGTTGTGATACATTCCGAACCGGAACCGGAAAGGACACGGACCACATTACGGATCACGAAGTTATGATTCTGAGCCGATCCTTTGTAAGGGCCGTAATCATTACCCGGATTGGTTGGAGCCAGCTCGGGCATCTCGTAATCCTTCACATGGCAATATTCCACTTCGTTCATATATTGTCCGCCAATCCTGACGCTACCGTTCTCGGCAACGATCAACATACTGCTTTCCATATTTTTGTCCCAAACAGAAGTCGAATAGCTCAGGCTGCCCATTCCTCCGTTTACAAAATTGAAGTTCACAAAACCTGAATCCTCAAAAGCGGTCAGCTTCTCATGATTGAAATCAGCAAAACGAGCCTGGATATTACAGATATCGCCAAACAACCAGTACATGATATCGATAAAATGAGAGAACTGGGTAAAAAGTGTTCCGCCATCCAGTGCAGCATCACCATGCCAGCCACCGGGTTTATAATAACGCTCGTCACGGTTCCAGTAACAATTGAGTTGGACCATATATATTTTTCCCAGTTTACCGGAATCGATCATATCCTTGATCCATACCGAAGGAGGAGAATAACGGTTTTGCATCACACAGAAAACCTGCTTACGATATTTCAGGGAAGCATACACAACCTTTTCTGCATCAGCCAATGTCAATGCCATCGGTTTCTCGACGACCACATTGCAACCTGCCTCTATTGCCTGCACGGCCATAGAAGCATGCAAACCGTTCGGCGTACAGATGTTAACGACATCTATATGAATGCCACTCTGTAACAGTTCCGTCAAATCTGCAAAGAAAGGCACAGCATAAGTATCTATTCCTAGTTCTTCACGAGGACGGATATCACATAAGGCTACCAATTCAGCTCCCGGATCACGGGTTACCATCTCCGCATGGCGTTTCCCGATATGACCACAGCCGACTACTGCAAACTTTATTTTATTCTCTTTCATATTTTTATCCGCTTTGAATGTCTCAATAATTATCAGAATTGAGCTATCCTTTTATCAAAGTGACTTCGCTATTACCGGTTCATTTGCCGTCGGTTTTAACCGACGGTTTACAAGTTATTTTTCTTTTTGGGCTTTAGCCACATTTCCCTCAAATAGAGAGACTGTTTCAAAATGGGACTAAAGTCCAAAAGATAGATCATTTACTAATCCGTCAGTTAAAACTGACGGCAAATGAACCTGTAACCAAGCATACCTTATTGATGACAGATAGCCGATAGACGGATAGACTCCTTTTTTCTATTTTTCTATATTCGATAGTGAAGCCTAACTGTCAACTGTCAACTGTCAACTGTCAACTGTCAACTGTCAACTGAAAAATGTTTCACATTTTTCTATCTTGTAATTCCTTTAATAATGTATCTATTATATATTCCAACTCTTTGCCTGTCATCTCCGTATGGATAGGCAAAGATAAAACACATTGACTTAAACGGGCGGCTTCATCCATATTTCCCGGCGTACGCGCCATCCATTTATAAGCTTCCTGTGCTTGTAATGGTAATGGGTAATAGACCATGGTCGGAACACCTTTTTCCTTTAACGATGCCTGTAAAGACTCCCGGTATTTTGCCGTATCCGTAACATCGCCAGACGGCTTCAACCGGACAGTATACTGATGGTACACATGGGTGGAAAAAGTACTTTTTCGCGGAAGAATCAACTGTCCGCATGAAGCTAGAGCTTCATCATATTTTGCAGCAACAGCCTGCCGGGCAGCAGTAAACTCATCTATGTGTTTCAACTTAACATCGAGAACGGCCGCATGCAATGTGTCCAGCCTTGAATTACACCCGATCAGTTTATGATGGTATTTACGTTCCTGCCCATGATTAGCAATCATACGGATACGCTTTGCCAGCTCTTCATCCGAAGTCATCAATGCTCCTCCATCGCCATAACAAGCTAACGGCTTGGACGGGAAAAACGAAGTCGTACCAATGATCCCCATCGTTCCTGTTTTTTTCACACGTCCATCCGGGAAAGTGTACTCCGCACCGATCGACTGGGCATTATCCTCCACCACATAAAGATGATACATTCCCGCGATTTTCAGGATCGGTTCCATATCACAGGACTGACCGAATAGATGAACGGCAATGATCGCCTTGGTGTTACGGGAGATGGATTCTTCTATTTTACGGGGATCGATATTATAAGTATGCGGATCGACATCTACCAGAACAGGAGTCAGGCCCAGCAATGCGATCACCTCGGCAGCGGCCACATAAGTGAACGCAGGGACGATCACCTCATCTCCCGGCTGCAACTTTAAAGCCATCAGGGCAATCAGAAGTGCATCCGTCCCGTTCCCGCAAGGAACTACATAAGGAATATCCAGATATTTGGCCAGGTGGTCGCTAAACGCTTTCACCTGAGGTCCGTTGATGAAAACACTACTTTCAATAACTGTCTGCATAGCAGCATCTATCTCCTCTTTCAGACGATGGTACTGTCCTTGCAAATCGACCATTTGTATCTGTTTCTCAATCATCTTTTCTGTTATATTCCGCTTTTATCTTTTGAAGATTAAAACGTTCCGGTCATTCTTTTATTGTACGAAAGGTTGTTAACATTTTTCCTATGAGAGATAAGAGCTTAGGGACTCTCATCTATGAAAAAGCCGGGACTCTTACAGGTAAGAATACCGGCTTTCTTATCGTTCATATTCCCGGTACTCTTATACATCATAATACCGGGAAAATCATATTACTTTACTTCGCTACCCGGTTTCACTTCTTTCTCCGGGGTGATAACAGCCAGCTTACCGTCGAAGTCTTCAGCAGACAGGATCATACCTTCCGATACGATACCTTTCAGTTTACGTGGAGCCAGGTTTGCAATAAAACAAACTTGTTTACCTATCAGGTCTTCCGGAGCATAATGCTGGGCAATACCTGAAACGATCGTACGTTTTTCCAGACCGTCGTCGATGCGGAACTGCAACAACTTATCAGCCTTCGGTACTTTCGTACATTCCAGGATAGTACCTACACGGATATCCAGTTTTGTAAAATCATCAAACTCTATATTCTCACGGACCGGTTTCGCCTTATAATTCGCCTCTTCGTTCGCCTTCTTCGTATCCAGCAATTTCTGAACCTGGGCTTCGATCACACTGTCTTCAATCTTCTCAAACAACAATTCCGATTTACCGAGTTGATGACCGGCTTCTAGCAAGTCGGTCGCTCCCAGACGGTTCCAACCCAACGGTTCCACATTCAGCATCTTATTCAGTTTTTCCATACTGAACGGCAGGAACGGTTCGAAAGCGATAGCCAGGTTAGCAGTGATCTGTAAAGCAATGTTCATGATCGTAGCTACACGCGACATATCCGTCTTCGCCAGCTTCCAGGGTTCTGTATCCGCCAGGTATTTATTACCGATACGGGCCAGGTTCATGGCTTCTTTCTGGGCATCACGGAAATGATAGATATCCAGCAGACGTTCCACATTTGCTTTCACGTCCTCGAAATCCTTCAATGTCTGACGGTCATAATCTGTCAGTTCGCCTACAGCCGGTACTTTTCCGTCGAAATATTTCTCCGTAAGAACCAAAGCACGGTTCACAAAGTTCCCCAGAATAGCGACCAGTTCGTTGTTATTGCGTGCCTGGAAATCTTTCCAGGTAAAGTCATTGTCTTTTGTTTCCGGAGCATTGGCTGTTAATACATAACGCAATACATCCTGTTTGCCCGGCATATCCACCAGGTACTCATTCAACCACACCGCCCAGTTACGGGAAGTAGAGATCTTATCGCCTTCCAGATTCAGGAACTCATTGGCAGGAACATTCTCCGGCAGGTTGAAAGAACCTTCAGCCTTCAACATCGACGGGAATACGATACAATGGAATACGATGTTATCCTTTCCGATGAAATGTACCATCTTTGTTTCAGGATCTTTCCACCAGGTTTCCCAACTATCCGGCAACAGCTCTTTCGTATTGGAGATATAACCGATCGGGGCATCGAACCACACATAAAGCACCTTGCCTTCTGCCCCTTCCACCGGGACAGGAATACCCCAGTCCAGGTCACGGCTTACGGCACGTGGCTGCAATCCCATATCCAACCAGCTCTTACACTGTCCGTATACATTCGGCTTCCATTCCTTATGATCCTCCAGTATCCACTTACGTAGGAACGGTTCATGTTTATCCAGCGGCAGATACCAGTGTTTGGTTTCCTTCATAACCGGCTCACTGCCACTGATGGCAGACTTCGGATTGATCAGGTCTGTCGGGCTCAACGAAGTACCGCAGGCTTCACATTGGTCGCCATAAGCTTTTTCGTTACCGCAATGCGGGCATGTTCCGGTAATATAGCGGTCGGCAAGGAACTGTTTGGCTTCCTCGTCGTAATATTGTTCGCTGGTCTTCTCGATGAATTCGCCTTTTTCATACAGTGTCCGGAAGAAATCCGACGCTACCTGACGATGTGTAGGCGAAGTAGTACGGGAATAGATATCGAACGTGATACCGAATTCCTCAAAAGACTTTTTGATGATACCATGAAAACGGTCCACCACATCCTGCGGTGTTACACCTTCTTTCTTAGCCCGGAGCGTAATAGGCACACCGTGCTCATCCGATCCTCCGATCATCAATACATCTTCCCCCTTCAGACGAAGGTAGCGGGCATATATATCGGCAGGCACATACACACCTGCCAGATGACCAATATGTACCGGACCATTCGCATACGGCAACGCCGTAGTTATCAGCGTTCTCTTAAAATGTTTTTCCATACCTTGTGTTCTCTTTTTGAGGGGCAAAGGTACGGAATTATTTGGTTTATTCGTATATTAATTCGAAATCATCTATCCAGAGGGTACTGCCTTCACCTCCGGTAAAATAATCTCCGTATTTACTGGAAGTAGCCACCAGGACCATATATTTCGGAGTACGATTGGTGTAGCGATAAGTAATGGGAAGCTCCACTTCCTGATAAGAAGAAGATTCCGTACCGCTTATCAGTTCTGTATATGCTATCACGTTTTTGTCATTCTTATCGAACAACTGACGGTTAGCCGGACGAGTCCGTATCTCCAGCGGAGCATCCCAATCCGTTAATGCCAAATAGATAAAACAGGAATCCGGACGCCCCAGCAAATGGGCGTAATCTCCATAGGATGCACTTGTCTTATCGATCGGTTTCGGATTGTATTTATAATGTATTTTCAGCTTTGTCGGAAAAGAGCTAAACGGACGGCCGAAACTAAGCACGCCATCAGTGACATCGGTTCTGAGATAACTTCCGCTGAAAATGTTGCCGGCAGCAAACTTCACCAGTACATATTTGGATTCGAGCTTGGCTGCACGTCCTTTTCCGTTACTGGTTTCTTCGGTAGGCATTGAGTTACTGTCGCCTCCTACCAGGGTAGCTCCTTTATTTCCGGTATCCCAGAAAGAAGTACCGCCATCGGCCCACGGATACCATAATTTCGGCTTTGCCGCATCCTGGCTCCATTCATCGAAGCTACCGTTGGTTATCATTTCAGCCGATGCCGTTATAAAATCAAGCGTAGCTCCGGCAGCCCCATTGATATTGGCACGGCATTGGTAAGCTGTTGCAGGAGTCAGGCCGGTTATATCGGCTGTAAAATTAGTACCGTCAACGTTGACGTTTGCAGTAGCAAGTTCAATCCATTGCGCTGCATTTTTTTCTTTATACTCCACAGCAACGGAAGCACCACTCTGGATACCACCGCTTACAATAGCTTGCTTCGTCCGCGGAAAGACAGAGATATCCGAAGATGTGTTATCCGTGTAAAGTACATTGACTGTCCATTTTTCTGTCCGACCAAACGCTTTCACTTCAAATATGACCGGACGGGAAAAGTCTTTCACTTCCGTAGGTTCGGGGGTAGTAACGGCAATCGAACTCCCTAGCTGCATAGACTCCACTGTAATATTTTTCAACGACTGATCTTCGGTCACATACACAACAGCCTGCTTGTTTTTCACATCGAAAACGGCATCTCCTACCTGCTTAGACAGCTTTATACTACGGTTGAACACCTGTGTTACCGAAACAGTCCAAAGATAATCCTGGTAAGTTTTCAACATAATGTGTACCGGAGCAGAAAAGTCTATCCGGGTATCTGCTGACGACGGCACGCTATCCAAAGAAGGAAACCCTTTTTCCGGAAAAGCTTCCACATTGAGACATTTCAGGGTATCGGGAAAGACCGAAGCATCGTTCGTTACCTGCAAACGGGTAATGCGAAGTGCCTGTATATCTACCTGGTCGTTCACTTCGATGCTGACTGTCCGGTTGTTGTTCTGTATCTGCGGGTTCCCGCTCATTCCATCCACGGTAATGCCGGTGATCTGTCCCACCAGATAAGGATAGGGCACATCATTCTCTATACAACTGTTTAACAGGCAACAAGCCGCCATCAACAAAGACAAACGGCAACAACCGGTCATTTTTAAAAGTATATTTCTTTTCATGGCGATTAAAAATAATAGGTCATACCCAGGTTAATAGAAAAGAGATCGATCTTAAACTTAGCAGAAGTTTCCCGCCGTGACCCCTCGATTACTTTATTATGATCCTGTTCGATCCATTTGGAGTCGAAACCCATCACACCAACCAAAACTTCCACCGCCGCATTATTGGTAATGAAAGCGGTCATACCGGGAGCGATACCGACTTGCAAGTGTTTGATCTTTTCGTAGACGCCATCGAGTGTCTCACCTTCGCCGGAATAGGTTTTTCCCTGTCCGGCACCGAAAGTTACGCGAGCTTCATTGAACAGACCGAAACGTTTGCTGTTTCCCAGATTAATATATGTACGCACGAAACCTGTTCCGTAAATCATATGTTGTAAAAGGGAGGCGTTATTGATCTTAAACGAGAGGTCCTCATTCAGATCGATATCCAGGTTCCCTATATCGATATAATCGCGGGTATAGGAAAAGCGGCCACCCACAGCAACATTATCCCGAATGAAATATCCGAAACTAGGACTAACACTGAAAGAATAGTTCTTTCCTTCGACATTCTTCAGGATCAAGAACTTGTAATCGTCAGAACTGCTTTCTGTATAGGAGAAACTACCTCCCACCATCCACTGCCCTTTCGGGATAAAGGTAGATGATTGAATGCCCCGGTCTACTTGTTCACGTTTCTTCTTGGCTTGCAGGAAGAGAGGGAAGAGAAGGCTTATTGCTAATAAGATTGTTATTTTATTTTTCATATTTGAGTTTGAAAGCCAGGCGTGAAGCCTGGCTCAGTATTTTTAATTAATTTGTATAAGGAGGTTTGGTATAGTCGTAGATGAGTTCGAAATCATCTATACACAAAGCGCTACCTACTGCTCCAACAAAATCACCTCCATTAATACTTGATGTGGCAACAATCGAAATCATAGTAGGCATAGTTATTGTATCATTATATTTTATATCAAATTCAAATGAGGTCCAAGAACTAATGTCAGCATCAGAGTTGAAGCCTCCCTCAGCAATATATGTTTTTGAGGTCATCGTATTCGCATTATATCTTTCTCCAGTAAACAACTTCACATAAATCTCACACTTGTCTTTTTCAGAATCTGATATATTTTTTGATGTATATTGATACCACCCCTTTAATCCTGTAGGTCTTGCTCCAAAAGTCTGGCCAAACTTAGGAAACTCTTTCTTATTTGCTATATCCATTAGATTAAAATCGAATCTTCCAACATATAGATTTCCTGCCGCAAAAACTCCAAGAGCCGATGCTGATTCCATCTTTGCTGCGTGTTGCCCCATTCCATCCCTACCTGCTATTGGATAAGTATTAGATTCTATAGCAGAAGTGACCCCCTCATTGCCTGTAGCCCAGAAGACATAATCAGTTGTCTCATTTGCAAACCACAAAGTCTTTTTTGAGATAAAACCGACCTTTTTACTACTCCAAGTATCAAAATTAGCATTTTTCAATGTTGTAAATAACTTTGTCTCATCATCAACGTAATAAGTTCCACCCTGCTCCAATCCTGCTAAAATAATCTTATTCCCATTTTCTTGCATTGTCAGCGTCAACACTTGAGCTTCTCCCCAAATATTTCCTTCTTTCTTATACTTATAACTAACTATAATCTGATCTGTATCAGATAAATTTACAGGGGATTCTATATCCCATTTTATCTTCGCATAATCTGCACCTGCCGTTACAGATTGAACAGTAATAGACGAACAAGTTGTTAATGTTTGAATTGTTTTTGATTTTGAAAACCGATATCGATATTCTTTCCCTTTTTCCAGATCAGGAAAAATCGCTTCATATTTGCCTTCTCCATTCTTCGTAGCATTTACTGATTTCCAAATAGAATTCTCTGATTCTGAGGCCAATTGATATTCAAAAACTTTCGCGTCAGTCGTCTCCTTATTTAATATACCATAAACATAGGCAACATCCATACCTACTACCTTTTCTTCCAATGTAGTATAAAAATCCTTTGTAGTTAGTTCCAATACATTGCCTTTTCCCATAAAACTATATTCGTATGTCGTACCCGGCTCAAGAGTTACAGAGGCAGTATACTCATTGGTTGCCCCCATAACCGTTGCTGTAATAGAAGACCAATTTTCAAGACCTTTCACTCTGTATTTAAACTCCGGATTTTTAGGAGCTATATCAGAAGGAGAAAAGTAACTTCCTTTCAATGTTGCACTAGCATATTCTACATTCTCTGCACTAAGAGTAGTAACGATCACTTTGGGCAATTCAATCCCAATCTCTATATCTTTCGGATTCTCTTCACCTACCTGAATCGTAACATTCGCTGCACCTTCAGAAGACTCTCCTTCTCCACCCTCCATGGATTTCATAGAGATTTTGATCTTATAATATTCACGAGCTTTTGCTTCTGCTATTTTTTCCAAAGAAATAGTCTGCCAGCTTCCCGCATTGTTTTTGAACATAAAATCAACAGAAAGGTCACCGGGAGTAATATATCCGGCACGCCCTTCTTCATCACTTGAAAAAGTAACACCTCCTACGACTGTTTTATATTCAGTTTGATAAGTATCCTTCAGATTCTGATCATATTCAACCGACACCTTGACAGTCGTCAGTTTACATTCTAGCTGAGCAGATCTTGTTTCACCGGCTATAACCTCTGCAGTAGTTTCTCCCCTATAAACAGGATTAAAACCATTTAACGTTTCGCTTCCGTTACTTGCTATAGCGACCAACTTATATTTTCCAGGTGCCAGTTCAATATCTCCAATAGATTCATTCGGAGCAAAATTATACTCTTTTGACCAATCTTTGTCAGATGAATTCTCCGTTATATTGGAGATAACCAAACGAATGCTCTTGATCTCCACATCCTCTTCAGCTTTTGTTATAACGGAAGTATTGGTAACAACACCAATCCGTATGAAACCATTACTGTTCACTTTTTCATCCGAATTGCAAGAGAACAAAGTGGTTAACAATGCTACTATTAAAAATAAACTATTTTTTTTCATTGCTTATTACATTATAATGAAAACTGTATAGATAGCGTCTTAGACACTTCCCGACCTTTTTTATCTACCACTTTCAAATGGAATTTATGAGGTCCGGGATCACCTAATTCAGAAAGAACACCCATAAACAGACTCACATCAAACAACTGGGATGTTTTTCCTGCAACAGGTTCATTCCCTAATAAACCTAAACTTTTTAAGCCTTCCTCATTCTTGCCCGGATTAGCCAAATCGAACGTTTTTTCCAATCCTACTACACCTAGAAGCTCATCCGAAAGGATTGGTGAGTCAATCGTTACGATCAAATTTGCAATACCAGCTTCCGCCGTAATATCGACTTGCACGGTTGTAGGATCGATCAATGTACTTCCTAAATTAAATCCTCTTCCAACGATAGTAGGAGCCGCATAAGACGGTCCCGGGTCAGGAGTCGGATCGGGATCAGGATTTGGTGTTGGATCAGGATCGGGGGTCGGTTGATCGGGTGAAGGGATTGTTATGTCGACATCCTTACCATTCAGGGTCACATCGATCGTTATATCGAAATGACTATCTCCTCCAACATCGGGAGTATCTGGATTATCAGGGTTATTCGGATCGTCAGGATTGTCCGGGTTATCGGGATTATTCGGATTATCCGGAGTTCCGGGATTAGCAGGAATTGTATCTTTAATACCCAGATTGATCTCGAATTTATCTTCCGGTTTCAGCGAACTACCATCCTTACTCGCCATGCTCTGAGCTTTGTAAACTTCAGTTCCATTCTTTGTGGTGGCACGGACAGCAATCAACATCGATGGAGCCGTACGAAAGTAAGCCACTCCATTCACATCCTTGTTCATTGTCAATACACCCGTACCATTCGTGAAGGTAACGGCATAATTATCCTCTACCTCACTCAGGAAACTCTCATCATAGTTGACATTCACAACAACACTATTCAGCTTGCAGGTATCTTTCAAGTTTGTTACCTCTCCGGCATTCACCGAAAACTCTTTTTCACTGAAATAATACGGTTTATTTATAGAAGCCTCTTCCTCATCCCCGGCATAAGAAGCGGAACGTACCTTATAAGTACCCACCGGCAATTCAATAACACTACCTGCTTCCTGAAGCTGAGTATAAGAATCGTATTCGCGAACAACTTCTCCATTTGTATTCACGATCTGAACAGTATATTGGTCGACCACATTTTCAGCACGGGTCGCTGTCTCTTTCGACAACAGATCCAAAGAAAAACCGCCTACAGCTTCTACGTCCGTCTTACCCGGCATGCGGTTCCGTAATTCATCCCGCATTTCGCAAGAGACTGTTCCCAGAAGACAAATACCCAAAAACAACCTACTTATAAACATTCTATTTTTTCTCATTGAACAGTCATTTTAATAGTGAACGCCCTATCTGCAGAACGGGTAGAAAGAGCTTTTGTGCCATCCGTTGCTAATCCGATAGTAACAGTTACATAATCGTTTGCAACCGGAAATCTCTCATCCTTGTATTTTAATAGTTCATTGTAACTGATAGGTTCCTGATATTCCTTCTCTGTTGCAGTAAAAGACAACCGGAGAGCGTCTGTTGGTTTTATATAAATCTCATCACTTTCTCCAGTTGGCAATAAGGTAAAATTATGACTTCCTCCGGCATTTCCATTTGTAAGACAAACACCTACTCCGGTTAAAGCATCCATCAACTCTTTTTCCAGCTTCACCTTTACACGAACTTGTTGCATCAGACAAGTCACCTCACATTTTGAAAAGAAATTTGCCTGAATCGTCAGATCTTTGTTTCCGGCATAGAAAGGAGTCGTTGCGACTTCCGGCATTTGAGTCTTTTCCGAAGATACAGCAACTGTATAATTTCCTTTTTCCAATCGCAACGTTCCACCCTCTTTCAGCTCCTGAAAAGTAGCAAATTCCTTTTTATAGCCATTATCCTTTCCTGTTATGACTACGGAAAACTGATTCACGTCGACTCCCATAGCCTTTGTTATAACCGACAGGTTAGGTTGAGCCACTTCCAGATCCAGTGAGAAATAACCGTACTCACTTTCCGGCTGAACAGTCTCCTCTGCCTTCGAACAAGCAGTAAACAGATTCGCTATTCCCGCTAAAGCCAATATAATATATAATGTATATCTCATGATTTATTCCGTTATTTGAATTTTCAATTGAGTTTCCGAAGAATAAGACATGCCGCCCTCATCGTCTCCTGTTACTTTTATCTTATACTCATGGTAACCGACTGCGAGTTTCTTCACAAAATTCTCCAGATAGATCGTTGCCAAAGACCTACCAGCCAGGTCATCGTCCCAAATCAAACCGTCAAACTCCGATGTCTCTTTACGTTTCGTTTGAACAAGATCAATCTTATTCTCTTCAAATCCCGTCACTTCTGCCCATTCGCATTTCTGTATCTTCGCACCGTTCAGTCCCAATATATTCAGATAAAAATCATCAGGAGCCGTCCCTTTCTTTATACCGGGGAAACTACCATTCTCCGTAGAGAAAGACAGGGTAAACCTTTTATCCGTCGAGAATTTATTCTCAATCTCATATATTATCGGTTTTTCAACCAAATCGCGATTGATCGTTATCTCAATCTTCAAAGGCGGAACATCCAAAGGTTTCGCTTCCTGCGTGACCGTTATCTTCACCATTATATTGCGGACATCCTGACTCGCTGTTAAGAAAAGGTCCGCACTACGCACTTCATTCTTATCATTCGGGGCAACTGTCAGTAACATACTTCCTTCTTGTTTCTCAGCCTTCAGCCAGTCGGCAGACGAAGAAATAGTCCAGTCTTTCTGGTTTGTTTCCACTTTATAGGCCTTAGCTGTAACACCGGCTGCTGGTAACTTCAGATCCGAGAAGTCGACATGGATATAAGGGTCTTCCTCTTTTGCCTTTTGCTCAAGACGAATAGTTACAGTCGTTGTTTTATCTCCCTCACCGGCTGTAATAGCTACCTCTGCTTTACGGGACAGAGAGGTTGCATTTGCTTCGGCCGACAAAGTCAATGTTGTTGCATCTCCATCAGTACGAGTCACTTTCAACCACTCCTCAGCATTGTTTGTATAACTCCAGTCTTTCGTGCTTCTTACAGTGATTGTCTGCTCGAATGCATCGTTTGAAACGATCAGGTCGACAATATCTACGGCAAGATCCGGCATATTGTCGATAACTTTCCCCTGTTGTGACACCTCTATATCAGCTGATAGCGACTTGTTTCCACTGGTAGCCACCACTGTAACAGTTGTCTTACGAACCTCTTCTGTATTATTTTCTTTGGCTGTAAAAACAGCTTTTCCGTTCTGCTTTTCCACAGTAAGCCAATTGGCTGTCTTTACGATGGTCCACTCTGAATTCGAAGTGACAGTAACACTTTGCGTCAGGTTATCGCTCGCTTCGAATAACAAACCTGCGACATCGACTGTAAGTGTAGGGTCTGGCGTAGAGGGTGGCGCAGGAACATCGGGAGTATCCGGGACATCCGGTGTATCCGGTATATCTGGCGTGTTTCCTCCTCCTTCATTACTTCCCAGTTTAAAATGCAGACGAACCAGGTCGCGAGGTAAAATATCGACCGAATTAGTAAAGGTATACTCCTTACTGGAAGTAGAAAACAGCATTTTCAGATTCAGTTTCTCCCCTTCTTTGTCCACCTGGAAATATCCGGCACGAGTTTCATCCTTTTTATATACCAGAGGAGATTCACCGGTGTGGCAGGTACTCATCGATACGGTATAATCGCTATATGCTTTCTTCAAATCGTCTGCATAATCGACTGTTACTTTGGCATTAGCCGGACGACAATCCAGTTTAACCTGAGTAGTCTCACCATTTTCAATTGAAAAGTTTGTTATTCCTTCCACATACAAAGAATCGAAAGCGGCCGGGACCAGCGTCCCCCATGTTGCCTGAGCCACATAATCACCTGCATCCAATGCCAATTTTTCAGGTTTCTCTCCAAAAAGGAAAGAGGTAACAATTTCTGAATCCTGAAGAATGTTTACAATATAGTCATTGACATTCTCCGGATCGGATGCAGTTTTCGTTTTACTGTAAGTAGCATCGGCATTTAAGTCTAACGAAACAAATCCACTCCCTTCTTTTTTGCCCGAAGTACCCATATCATCTGCTGTACATGCAGATAATATGGAAATACCAAACAATAACGCCATAGTTCTCACAGAACTAAGCCTTCTCTTCATTTCTATTTCCCTCATCTACCTAATTTTATGGTTGTTTTCACAACCTTATATAATACTAGTGTTATATGCATTTTTTATCGGGTGCAAAGTAACCTTGAATTACAAAACCTTACAAGGTCTATTTATGCGATTTACTGTTCTTTTTTTTAGATATGTCTTAAAACATATTAACTAACACGCTTTATTATATACATTATTGGAGAAAAAGATATTATTCTAGTGTTCTATTTTTAAGAAAACGAATCAGCCTTTGAAAAATAATGAATACATTTGCATCGATATAAACAACAGGCAAATGGATACAAATATACCCAAGGAGCTACCGAAGCTCGATATTCCTGAAGACTGGATTGTCGGGAAAGATATCAGTCGTGAAATACTGAATATGTATACCAATTTTCCTTGCCGGCTAAAAGCCGGAATTTTTGTCCTTTGCATGGGGGGAGAAATTGAGGCTTTGATCGATACGACAAACTATCGGGTGAAAGCTAACAATTTTGTAACGATTTTACCGGGAAGCATCCTTCAGATCCTCAAAGTGACAGGTGAGTTAAATATCTATTTCTTAGGTTATTCCTCCCAGTTCATTATAGAGACAAACGTCATTAAAGCAACAGTCGATATATTTTATACAATAAAGACCTCGCCTGTTATCCCACTAAAAGACGAAGTCGCTCAAATCATCCGGGAACACCTGGATTTACTTGCCAAAACATATCTTACCTTTTACGGAAAGATCAGTAAAGAGGTCACCAAACATATGTTACTTACATTAGTTTATGGTCTGGGAGATTTATATAAAGATATCCGAACAAAAAAAACAGTGCTGTGTAAAAGCGAACAGATAACACACGATTTCACCCAACTGGTCATGCGACATTACAGCCAGGAACGAAACGTAGCCTTTTATGCTGAAAAACTAGGCATTACACAGGCACATCTAAGTACCACCATCCGACAAGTCACAGGAAAAACCTGCCTCGAAATTATCGCATCGATGGTGATTATGGATGCCAAAGCGCAATTGAAATCAACCGAAGCCTCCGTACAGAGCATTGCCTATTCGCTGAATTTTACTAATATGTCTTTTTTCGGTAAATATTTTAAACGACATGTCGGTATCAGCCCGCAGGAATATCGAAATAACTAAAGTTCTGTGAAAACTCGCGACGAAAGAACATTCTTGCCGGAAATACATTCGTTGTAGCATTTAGCAAGGAAATTTTCAGCCCACCCGGTAATAAAAAAGTACATAGGTAACATCCAGGTAGAAATAAATAGCAAGTTCACCCGATTATCCCTCCATTAATTCCTGCTAATAAAACCAACGACATCCCTATAATCCCCAACTCTCCCTATCCAGATTCCGGTAATTGATAGCTTCGGCGAGATGGCGGGTCTCTATGTTTTCGGAAGCATCGAGGTCGGCAATGGTACGGGAGACCTTCAGAATCCGATCGTAAGCACGGGCAGAAAGACTCAGGCGTTGCATAGCCGCTTTAAGAAGAGAGAGACAGGAAGCATCAGGTACCGCATATTTATGCAGAAGTGGTGTGGTCATCTGAGCATTACAATAAACACCTTCGTATTCTGCAAAACGCTTTTCCTGAATAGCACGGGCATTAACGACCCGCTCACGAACGGCAATGCTGGGTTCGGAAGGATGTTGTTCGGATATCTTTTCAAAAGGAACAGGAATGATCTCCACCTGTATGTCGATACGGTCGAGTAACGGCCCGGAAACACGATTCATATACTTCTGCACTGCTCCCGGCGGACAAAGACAAGGCCGATCCGGATGATTATAGTAGCCGCACGGACAAGGATTCATCGAAGCAACCAGCATAAAGCTGGCAGGATAATCGACAGAAAAACGAGCACGCGAAACCGTGATCTTCCGATCCTCCAATGGTTGCCGCATTACTTCCAGTACACTCCGGTTAAATTCCGGCAATTCGTCGAGGAACAATACCCCGTTATGCGCCAGACTTACTTCTCCCGGCTGCGGATAAGCTCCCCCTCCTACCATCGCCACATTCGAAATAGTATGATGCGGAGAGCGGAACGGCCGTTGTATCATCAGGGAAGTTTCTACCCCTATCTTTCCGGCTACAGAATGGATCTTGGTCGTTTCCAGTGATTCGTGCAGAGTAAATGGAGGAAGGATCGTCGATAACCGTTTCGCCAGCATTGACTTACCACTTCCCGGAGGGCCGATCATGATCAGGTTATGACCGCCGGCAGCTGCCACCTCCAAAGCTCGTTTCACATTTTCCTGCCCACGTACATCTGAAAAATCAAACTCAAATTGTTCCTGAAGAGCATAAAATTCCTCCCTCGTATTAACAATAGTCGGCTGCAGTTCACGTTTTCCACTCATGAACTCGATTACTTCTTTGATAGTTGAAGCTCCATATACTTCCAGGTTATTGACCACCGCTGCCTCACGCGCATTTTGTTTAGGAAGAATAAATCCTCTGAATCCCTCTTCCCGCGCCTTGATAGCAATAGGTAACACACCTTTCACCGGCTGCAGGCTCCCATCGAGCGAAAGTTCTCCCATCAAAATAAATTTATCCAACCGGGAAGCATCCAACTCTTCAGCAGCGGCCAATATACCGACTGCCAGCGGCAAGTCATAGGCAGAACCTTCCTTCCGGATATCGGCAGGTGCCATGTTGATCACAATACGATTACGAGGGAATTTGTATCCACTTACCTGAAGCGCAGAAATTATACGTTCGTGACTTTCACGGACGGCTATGTCAGGAAGACCTACCAGAAAAAACTGGATCCCCTTCGTACAATTTACTTCAATGGTGACAATAGTTGCAGAGATGCCCTGCACCGCGGCTGCATAAGATTTTACTAACATAATTAATGATTTTGGTTGGATGTTTATAATTTGTTATCTCATTTCTCTATCAGTTTTTCCAGTGTTTGTTGAATCTCCACACCATTGTCCGTTTTCATGATGATCTTTCCGTCTTCATCGATCAGGAAACAGCGGGGAAGTGTATTTACATTATATAAATCGACCAGCATCGTAGCCTGTCCGGCAGAGTCGGTCACCAGGTTCCAGTCGATACTATCTTTTGACAGCAGTTTACGAACTTCCTGCGGGTCGTCATCCAAACTGATCAGCAACATATCCACTTTTTCCTTCGGATATTTCATAGCAACTTTATCCAGGAACAGATCTTCCGTCTGGCACATATCACACCAAGGAGCTGTGAAAGCAAGTAACAGATACCGCTGAGGGAATGAATCCAGGCTCACAGTATGTCCGTATACATTCTTTACATTAAATCCGGGAGCTTCGGCACCCAGTGAAGTACGCTGTGCCTTGGCACTATACTCCTGCAGTTTACGTATCAGATAGAAATCTTTCAGTTTCGGACTCAACACGGCCAGCAATTCATCCATTTTACGGGTATCATCCGGATTCATGAAATAATATTGCAGTAAAACAGCTGAAGCTTCCTCATCCGGATGCTCCTGAATATACTCCATCGCCCGCTCACTCAAGGTATGATTTACATTTGTCAGGCGTGACGGTATATCTGTCTCTTCTGTCGTATTTGTATAACTCCCCTTATTGGTCAGTATCTTTATCAAATCAGCCTGTTCCTTCAGTAAGGGACTGACACTCTTCCTGTAAGAGTTCAACTGATCGTTGATCCGTCCGCCTTTTACCTGTAACAGGGCCGGATAAAGAGCATCACCGGTTATTGTCACTTTCTCCCCTTTTATCAGGTAAGCGGTAGTCCAGCTTTTTTTATGATCGAAGAAGATTGTAACTGTATTGAAGTCGCCTTCGTTCCGTTTCAGAGAAAATTGTCCGGGTTTTTCACACGTGATGGTATCGACGACTTTGTTATTGTCATTTTCAAAAACGGCATACAACGTCTCATCTTCCAAATTAGACAATTTGCCTTCTATTCGGTAAGAAACGTCCTTGCCGCACGACGACAAAAACAATGCGACTCCGAAAATCAATAATAAATGCTTTATCATTATACCTTTAAACCCCACAATAACGGATAATTTGGGGTAAAGATAATAATAGATTTTAAAACAAACTAACATTTATGATAAAATTAATATAGATATATAAAAAAAGCACAGAACAAAATGTTCTGCGCTTTTTGATTTTTTATACTTAACCTTCGGTAGGAAATACCTCGGGCAAATAAATTACAATTTCGGACCAGCAGCAACCAAAGCCTTACCAGCTTCGTTACCAGTAAACTTAGCGAAGTTCTTCTGGAAACGTGCAGCCAAATCTTTCGCTTTTTCATCCCACTGTGCAGGATCAGCGTAAGTGTCACGAGGATCAAGGATCTTCGGATCAACACCCGGCAATTCTGTAGGAACAGTAAAATCGAAATAAGGAATAGTCTTTGTCGGAGCTTTGTCGATAGAACCATCCAGGATAGCATCGATAATACCTCTTGTATCTTTGATAGAGATACGTTTGCCGCTACCGTTCCAACCTGTGTTAACCAGATAAGCCTTAGCACCAGTCATTTCCATTTTCTTAACCAGTTCCTGACCGTATTTAGTCGGGTGCAATGACAAGAATGCTGCACCGAAACAAGCTGAGAATGTAGGAGTCGGTTCAGTGATACCACGTTCTGTACCAGCCAATTTAGCTGTGAAACCAGAAAGGAAGTAGTACTGAGTCTGTTCCGGAGTCAGGATAGATACCGGAGGCAATACACCGAATGCATCAGCAGACAGGAAGATAACCTGTTTTGCGTGCGGGCCTTTAGAAACCGGCTTAACGATGTTTTCGATATGATAGATAGGATAAGAAACACGTGTGTTTTCTGTAACAGACTTGTCAGAGAAGTCGATAGCGCCGTTAGCGTCTACTGTACAGTTTTCCAACAGAGCGTCACGTTTGATAGCGTTCCAGATATCCGGTTCGTTTTCCTGGCTCAAGTTGATAGTCTTAGCATAGCAACCACCTTCGAAGTTGAATACACCGTCGTTATCCCATCCGTGTTCGTCATCACCGATCAACAGACGTTTCGGGTCAGTTGACAATGTAGTTTTACCTGTACCTGACAAACCGAAGAAGATAGCAGAACTCTTGCCTTCTTTGTCTGTGTTAGCAGAACAGTGCATAGAAGCCATACCCTGCAGAGGCAACAGATAGTTCATGTAAGAGAACATACCTTTCTTCATTTCACCACCGTACCAAGTATTCAGGATAACCTGGATCTTTTCAGTCAGGTTGAATACAACAGCAGTTTCAGAGTTCAAGCCAAGTTCTTTATAGTTTTCAACTTTAGCTTTAGAAGCATTCATGATAACGAAATCAGGTTCACCGAAATTAGCCAATTCTTCAGCAGAAGGACGGATGAACATATTTGTTACGAAATGAGCCTGCCATGCTACTTCCATGATGAAACGCAGTTTCAGACGGCTGTTTTCGTTAGCACCGCAGAATGCGTCAACAACGAACAATCTCTTGTTAGAAAGTTCTTTTGTTGCTAATTCTTTACAAGCCTTCCAGCATTTTTCGTCTACTGGTTTGTTATCATTTTTATATTCTTCAGATGTCCACCATACAGTGTTTTCGCTGGTAGCATCCTTAACAAAGAATTTATCTTTAGGAGAACGTCCTGTATAAACGCCAGTCATAACGTTTACAGCACCCATATCAGTTACCTGACCTTTTTCGAAACCTTCCAGACCTGGTTTTGTTTCTTCTGCGAACAGAACTTCATAAGACGGATTGTGTACAATTTCTGTCACACCTGTGATTCCGTACTTGCTTAAATCTAAATTAGCCATTCTTGATAATAATTTAAATGATTGACTTTATATAACTTTTCTCTCTCTCGAAATTAAAAAATAATAGAACTAATACCTGTTTGTAACCTGCTGTTACCCCGCCTTGTTAAGACCGGTACAAAAGTAATATTTTTTTTTATAGCTGATACTCTATTAAGGAAATTTTTCAGTAATAATTGCTCTTTTCCATGCAATTAACAATCAGGGTAGTCTATTTGTCAACTACACTTTACAATCTGCGTCAGAAGTGTCAACCAAAGTAGTCACTTGGAAAAAAGTGAATATATTTACAGAAAAAGATGAGTAGTTTTTTCCAATTTTTGTGTTCTGATTCTGAACAAGGTCTAACCACGTAGCATTCTTATGAGAAAAAACACTGAGTCAACCCCCGTGACTGCAAAAGAAAGATACTCAGATCAGATAATCTGGGAGAATTTTCTTTGTGGAGATGATGAAGCTTATACATATATTTATAGAGAGTACTCGCAGGCATTATATGCTTATGGCATGCATTTTACCTCTGATAAAGGGCTGGTAGAAGATTGTATACAGGATGTGTTCGTAAAGATATTTCAGAACCGCAAACATCTCCAGTCTACGGACAATATCAAACTATACCTTTTCATTGCCTTGAAAAACAAGCTATTCAACATATTCAGAAAAGATATAAAATACAGTCAGATCGATTCGCTGGAACCTGTTTTTGCAGCAGAATATACGATTGAGGATGAGATTATCGAAAATGAAAAAGAACAATTCCTGAATGAGAAAATGATCCGGATGCTCGAGGTTTTATCGCCACGCCAGAAGGAAATCATCTATTATCGTTTTGTAGAAGGATTATCTTATGAAGAGATTTGCCAGATCATGGATATGAATTACCAATCTACCCAGAATCTGATACAAAGGTCTTTAAAAAAGCTGCGTACCACTTTCTCACGGGCAGAAATGCAATTTGTCCTGTTCCTTCTTATCAGTATATAATTTACAATTGCCTATAAAACAATTCATCAGTAATCTGTCGTTTGTTTTATAAGCAATTGCGTGGTTCTCAATCGAGAACTTTTATACGGATATATCTGAATCTGACTACCGAGTCGTGTCCCAAGAAAGCGATGTGACCACATGAATTACGCAATCCGGACTGTACCTTATCATACGGAATATCCTTAATCACTTTCTTGATATTCGTATCGAGAATGACCGTCCCATTCAATATGATCTTAATATTGGCTCCCCGGGCTATCACTTCCTGTTGATTCCATTCGCCCACCGGTTTTAAATACCCGCGCTTGGCCGGAGCATAATTATATAAACCTCCGTGATACTGGTAGGGCTTCAGGTCCTTATATTGAGGATCGTCATTATCCAGTATCTGAAGTTCCATACCCAAATAACCTTCCGGAACTATGATATGCCGAAGACCCAATCCGTTATTAGCTCCGGGTGTCAGTTGAAATTCAAATTTCAATACGAAATTACAGTAACTATCCTCCGAATAAAGATTACCGAATCCCGAGGCTTTTTTAGCAATACAACCGTTTTCCAATATATACTCATCAGAGTTGTTAATCCATCCATCCAGAGTAGTTCCGTCAAACAACAACCGGTAACCATCCTTCTTCTCCTGCTCCGATAACCGGTATGGAACAACTGTTTCCGCTGTCGATGGAAGAACCGGATTCGATGCGAACAAAGGACAGCTTATTAGCAACAACAAGACTGCATATCCTATAATTTTCATAGACAAATCTCCTTTTAAAGTTTATTTTTTCTTTCTTTCAGATTCTCAGCATCCCAATAAACAGCCTCTCCCCGTTCATAACTTTCATAACTTAACAAAGCCGGAGCAGCAGATCTTACAGAAAACATGACATCACAAATAAGCGGGGTTTTATTACGGATACCCGTAAAAAAGTTTTCAAAATGATCATAATGCCCACCCTTATAATCCGATGAAGCAATGAATTCTATCTCCTTTTCCGATTTGACAACCGGCGTATCGATCCCCTGTCCTATCGGCTCCAATGCTTGCAAGAAGGCCGTATCAGCCTTATGCAACGTTTTTAAAGTGACCTTATCCCATGCCACATCGAGAGTTCCTTCCGAACCGACAATACGAAAGTCCATACTTCCCCATTTACGGGAAACACCGTCGACATAGTTTGCACCCAACTGTACGGTGAATGCTCCCAGATCCTCCCTGTCCGGATAATCCAGATAAGCAAGCATCACATCAGGAGTATCCCGGTATCCGTCTGTATAATGCCGGATACCACCTGT
This sequence comes from Parabacteroides sp. AF14-59, assembly GCF_003479515.1. Lineage (NCBI taxonomy): Bacteria > Pseudomonadati > Bacteroidota > Bacteroidia > Bacteroidales > Tannerellaceae > Parabacteroides > Parabacteroides sp. AF14-59. Next base: position 21,891 of record NZ_QUHH01000009.1, read on the forward strand.
CGTATAAACTTTTTCCGGACCAATAGCATCAGTTATATAGTGAAGGCTTGCCAGCACATGCACGAATAGATCTCCGGCAATGCCGGTTCCGTAATCTTTCCAGTTCCTCCAATAAAAGAAACGTTGGGGATCGAATTTATGCTTAGGTGCATTTCCTAAGAACCGTTTCCACCAGATTGTTTTTTCAGAAGCATTATCAGCTACCGGATAATATCCCAATGTTCCCGGAGCACCCGTAAACTGCCCGTCTATAAAATTGACTTTGCCGATAGCCCCGGATCGCAACAGTTGCCGGGCTTTTCTATTCCCTAAAGAAGCCATACCCTGACTCCCGGCCTGAAAATACACACCGCTTACCCGTTGCGCATCGATCAGTTTTTCTGCCTCACTGATTTTATGGATAACCGGTTTTTCACAATATACATGCTTACCAGCTTTCATGGCAGCAATGGCAATGGGTTGATGCCAATGGTCGGGAGTTCCGATCAGTACGGCATCGACATCACTGCGTTTCAGAATATCATTATAATCTTTTGTTGTGAAAATATGATTTCCCCACTGTTTTTTAGCATCCTCCAAACGCGTTTCATAAACATCACATACGGCCGTGATCTTTACCCCTGGTACCCGTAAAGCACAATTCGCATCAGCAGTCCCCATTCCGCCTTTACCGATTAAAGCAATGCGTATCTCGCGGGAACCGACAGATTCCCCATTTCCAACCACTCCGGAAGAGTTTCCCTCCGCCAGGAGTTGGGGAGCTGAAGGTAATAATATACCTCCAGCCATCATTTGTTTAATAAAAGTTCTTCTATTTGACATAACATCTGTTATTAAATACCCCAACCATTAATCTCTGCAACCTGGCAAACCGCACCACTTGCTTTACCCAATGCCGGATCTGCATATTCAAATGCATCCGTAATAACAAAACGGATATAATTGGCTTGTTGCATTGAGAAATCCAGTTCCATTGAACGATTCTCCAGATTGCTTTTGCGGCTCCAATCTACAATTTTTGTCCAAGTCTCACCATCTGTGCTAACTTCAAAATAGCCTGATTTGATATTTCCCAGTGATTCATCTTCCGGCAACTGGAATCCCAAACGATATAAACTACAACTCTCCTGCAAATTTATAGTGACATAATAAGGAAATTCTATCGGCTTAATAGCCCTTGTACACCAATAAGTGTTATTATTATTATCCAGTAGATTATCCGGTATATCCATCGACGAAGCGTTCTCGACTTCATCCGTAATAATAGAATTACACTCTTCTATCGTCCAGTCGGTTTTCTCCATAACCGGGGGCTGGATAGAGATCGGATAGATTGTAACATCCGCCTCCGGATCGATTCCGTACTTTGAGACAGAAGCTATTTTGAGAGGAAGGGCATAGTACCCGAAAGCATAATTATTTTCATCTACTTTAAATGCTTTCTCCTCCAATGTGATCTTTAGATATTCATAATCCCGGTTCTTATTCAGGATACAAGTCGAACGATCTATCGTATACGCACCTTCCGGCAGTAATTTATATTTTCGGGCACCTGCACTCAGGGAACCGTTATATTCATCCAGTGCAGCTGAATTGACCTCAACATCATAAGAAATATCCCAGTCATTATAATAATTGACCTGTACCTTAGGATAAATGACCAGAACATCATCATCATCCGTTTTTATACTGAACTCAGATCCCGTCCTGTATATACCCGGAGTTTCGAAACCGATATAAGGCTGATAAACAGAAGGCTTGATCAGAATCTGCGCCTTATCCTCCTCTGCGATCCGAATATCCGCGTTATCGGTCACCAACAAACAGGGCAGTACATATTGCAAACCATCGTTGCCCAGATCAGTCAGGGAGGCGGGATCAAAATCAATCAGAAAGAACTTTCTGTAATCATCTTCCGTAAAAGATAAACTCCCCTCTTTCAGCGAATAACAATTATCCGGCATCAGTTTATAATCGGTACCGTTCGTTTCGTTATAAGCAGCCAAAATGGATTCATCCACCGACAGGCGGACGGTTGCGGAATGATTTCCTTTACCACTCTTTATCACAGGCAGTTCATAGGTAAAAGTACCCCAATTAAAGACCTTAGCTTCCAGCAACCCTGATTTTTGCAGATAAAGCTGATCATCCAATTCATCCGCATCCCTGTATTCGTCACATGAAACAAACCACAACGAGAATACCGATAAGGCCATCAGAAATATATTATATTTGAATTTCATATTCTTCATTTTTTATTACCAACCATAATTTTGTGTCAAATTCTGCATTTCATTCAATTGCTCCTGAGGAATAGGGAACAGATAATTTTTGTCTGTGAATACCCTGTCTCCTGAAGCCCAGATAGACGTTGTCCTGTGCCATGAGTCTTCATAATTTTTCGCAGCGACATTCCTTGTCCATACTTTTCCGTTCAGAACATCTTTAGCGGTCATCCACCGGCGAAGGTCCGGTAGCCGGAGTGTCTCGAATGCCAATTCGACCATACGTTCTTTCTGTATAAGCTCACGAAGTAAGTTTTTATTTCCTTTGACTTCCGGATAAGCATCCTCCAGTTTATTCAAACCGGAACGTTCACGGACCAGGTTGATATACTTCAAAGCTTCGGCCTCATCCCGGTTCGGTTTTTCGTTACAGGCTTCCGCATAGTTCAGATAAATCTCACCTAAACGAAAGATCGGAGCGACCAATTGCCCCCAGTTCCCCTGGTCCGTATTCAAAGTCGGGTCGGTCATTCTGCGCCAGGAATATCCGACCTTCACGCAATCGCCACTACCTGAATAGGAAGAAGTACCTCCATCAAAAAATGTAACAGCCTCTTTTCTCATCGCCGGATTCAGCCACGGGAATCCATTCGCTAAAACAGAAGCATAAAAACGAGCGTCACGCCCGACACAACTGTTATGTGCTTTTACAAGCAGGAAAGTATCCAACGGATGTTTATAACTATCCTTAAAACCATCTTCCACATAACCGGATTTCGAGTCTATAACCGGAGAACCATCCGCATTATATCCCGTGACAGGGAAGCGCCCTGAAGCAGCCATAGGATAAGTATCGACCAAACGGATAGAAGGGCAATATCCACCATAACCGGTCTTACAGAACTGGGGAGGATTACAACGAACAACAATGAACATTCCATCAGTTTGCCATTGTCCCCAAATAAGTTCTTTATTCCATTTTTCCAATGTTATCGCCATATACGAACGGATTGCCCGTTTAAACGGATCTGTTTCTGTCGTGTTCCGTACCAGATCATAAATTCCCAGATCAATAACAGCCTTAGCTGCATCAGCCGCCTTTTGCCACTTTTCAAGGTCCGGTGACTGCGGGAATAATAATTCTCCGTCTTTATTCTGCATTCCCTTATACAGAGAACAGCCATTGAACAGCGGACTTGCCATATACAACAAGAAACGGGCCTTAGCAGCCAACACAACTCCTTTCGTTACACGCCCGTACCAACTGAGATCCGTAATCTGTAAAGGTAAAATCTCTGCGGCCTTATCATATTCTTCCAGCACAAACTGCACATTTGCTTCCAGCGGATGGCGATCAACATCTTCCGCATGAATACTGGAATCAGAATCCTGGTCTCCCCAAACATAAACCGGTCCGTACCGATCTATTAAGAGTGTATAGAAATAAGCTCTCAAAAAACGAGCCTCCGCCTTCATTATATCTTTTTCTTTCTGGGTCAATTCCACACACTCATCTACGTGGTTCATAAATACGGTAGCCTGATTAATGGCCTGATACATATTTTTCCAGATCGCATAGGAGGTAGTCGTGACACTCCATGTCCCATTCAAAAAACTATGATACCCCAATCCGGACATCCAGGAAAACAGAGCTTCATCACTCATGGGGATATTGGCACCGACAGCATTTTCATGCCAATTATATGTCTGGGGAACAAAGCCATACACTTGTGCCAGATATTGTTCGGTTGTGGAACGTTTATTGAATACTTCCTCCAGTTTAATCTGATTATCCAACTCTACATCCAGAAAACCATCACAACCGGTAAACAACATGCCGATCATGCATAACAGACTGATTACTGTATATCTATGCTTATATTTTTTCATATGCTTAATAATTAAAAGTTAACATTCATTCCTATGGCAGCCGTACGCATTTGGGGATATAGTCCTCCGGTTCCGGTATTCAGTTCCGGATCCCATAATTTAAATCCGCTAAACGTCAGAAGATTGACACCCTGTATATAAAAACGTATCGTCGAAAGACCTATCTTTTGTATCAGTTCTTTAGGTAATGAATATCCTATCTCCGCATTTTTCAAACGGATATAGCTCATATCGCGCCACCAAAAGGAAGACTGTTGCTTATTATTGTCAAAGGCCGACATCCACATACGAGGATATTTCGCATTCGGATCCGGATTCCATTCAGTCCAACGGTTCTCTGCTACCTCTTCATAGAAGTTTCCAAGAGACAGAATACTGCCGTCACTACCGTACACCTGGCTTCCTCCGATCATACGCCCTACATGGGTAGCTCCCTGAAAGAATACGGATAAATCAAAACGTCTCCATCGCAGGCTCACACCGAAACCATAGTTGATCTCAGGGATTGTCGTATATCCCATCGGAACCCGGTCGTTTGAGTCGATAATCCCGTTCCCGTCTATATCCCGGTATTTGATATCTCCCGGACGTACCGGACCGAAAGTTTGTGTCGGACTGTTCGCTATATCTTTCTCCGACTCAAACAAACCAATAGCAACCAGCCCCCTATGTTGATCCATCGGAAAACCTACATCATTCAAATAAGGCCATTGCTGACTCGGTTTATCATCATACAATACTTTATTACGGTTAAAGGTAAAGTTTCCACGTCCGGATATATATAACTCATCATTTACCTGCTGTTCATATTCCAGCGTCATATCTATCCCCTGATTCTGCATCTTACCTAAATTCACATACTGCGTCACGTTAATACCGACTACCGAAGGAATACTTTGTTGCTGAATATAAATACCTTCGCGTTTTTCTTTAAAATAATCGGCACTCAGTTTAATACGATGGAACAGTCCCAATTCAAAACCGACATCCGTCTTCTTGGCAGTTTCCCAGGATACATTCGGGTTACCGGGATGTCCGGTTGCGATACCTCCGATCCACTTTGCCTGATCACGTCCGAAATTCCAACCTCCCGTATACTGCATCTCGGTATTATACGCAAAACGACGATCACCGCCGATCTTATCATTTCCTATCTCTCCATAAGAACCCTTAATCTTCAATAAGGAGACCACAGATGACAGGGGTTTCCAGAAATCTTCATTGCTGATCATATAACCCAAAGCACCGGAAGGGAAAAAACCGAAACGTTTTCCCGGAGCGAAGTTTTCAGAACCATTATAACCAAAATTGAATTCTGCAAAATATTTATCCCTGAAAGAATAAGCTGTACGGCCCGCAATACCGATATTTCTATTGGCAAAAGCTGCAATATAATCAGTCGGGAAGTTGTTGGTATATTCCCGGATATTGAATAAAAACAGGCCATTCACCCGATGGTCATCATTAAATAACTGATCGTATGTAAGCGATGTTTCAAAGTTCCAGGTCTGTGCCCCTCTGTTAGAGCGAGCCAGGGAAAGAAAATCATTACCGTCGCGGTTCTGATGTAAAATCAGATTTCCTTCCTTATCCCTTCCCAGAGCATCGTATGTAACCGGCGACTTACGTTTATCCAGAGTCGATTCATTACGGGCATCCCATGAGAATTTTGCATTCCCTTTTAAACCGGGAGTAATAAATGAAAAATCCTGTGTCAGGCTGATCAAAGATTGAGCATTGTTCCAGAAATCAGCAGAATAACCTGTATAGTTCAGATCCAGATAAGGATTAGTCCCTACAATAGGGCGGGACAAGCTACCATCTGAAAATACGGGAACAACAGCAACGGAAGGAACGGCCAATGTATTCTCATAAACACTTTCCATTGCAACCCCTAAACGGTTCTTAATTTCATATTGGTTCGACAACGAAAGACTCAGTTCCGTCAACCGGGTCACATTAATATCGACATTGGCCCGGAAATTGATTTTTTTGTATCCGACCTGGGGATCATACTGAGGGTTCTTCACCGGTTTAAAAATACCATTCTCACTATAAAACGAACCGGCAACATAATAGCGGACACTTTTACCTCCTCCCGAAACATTGACATTCGCACGGATATTATTCGATATATTGCGGAACGTCGTATCCCACCAGTCCACATTCGGATACAAATCCGGATCCGTATGATTGACATATTTATCATATTTCATCGGTTGATAAGCCAATTGACCATTTCCCTGTAATGTGATGTCATTATAATAGTCCATCCATTGGGAGGCATTCGCCATTTTAGGTGTTACGGTCGGATTGGAAATCCCATATTCCACCCGGGCATTGATAGCCGGTTTTGCTTCCCTTCCCCGTTTTGTCGTGATCAGGACAATTCCGTTTGCACCACGCACTCCATACAATGCCGTAGCTGTCGCATCCTTCAAGATAGAAAAAGTCGCAATATCTTCCGGATCGACCAAATCCATCGATCGTTCTATCCCGTCCACCAGGATAAGCGGTGTATTGTTTGCCCCGAAAGAGCTGATACCCCGTATCCAGAAGTCGGCTCCGGCACCGGGTTCCCCCGTACGTTGTATGGCTACAATACCTGCCATCTGCCCGGCCAGACTTGTACTCAGCTTCGCCACAGGTACCTGAAGCTGTTCAGAAGTAATGGTAGATATAGCACCTATCACACTAGCCTTCTTTTGCTTACCGTAAGCAACAACGGTAACCTCTTCCAATTCATCTACTTTAGGTTTCATTCTGATCACAACATCATTTTGGTTACCGATAACTACTTCCTGATCTTCCATTCCCAGATAAGAAATGACTAACTTATCCGATTTGTTCACTTCCAGTTCGAAAGAGCCGTCCAGGTCAGTCGTCACACCACGGGTACTTCCCGCAACCAGGATAGCAGCTCCCGGCAACGGTTCACCAAAGTCATCCAGCACCTTACCCCGAAAAGTACTTTTGTTCTGGGCTTTCAGTGGCAACGGACCAATTAAACCTGTATCCTTTTTCTTAGAAATAAATATCTGACGGTCTTTTATAACATAGGTATTATCCGTACCCTCGAACAACTGTTTCAATATAACTTCCACAGTCTGATCAGTGATATCCAATTTCACCTTCCGGTTAATATCCAACACACCATCATAATAGAAAAATACATATTCACTTTGCTTTTCTATTTCAGAGAAGATTTCCTGTACAGTCTTATTGTTCGCTTTCAAAGACAATGTCGTCGATTGCGAATAAGTATCATTAGCCAAACTTGCATTTATTCCCAAGATCAGGAATATAGCGGCGATTTTCATAATGCGATATTTAACACTCCAGTAATTGGAGAATCGTTTATTTACCATATCTTTGTATTGATTTTTAAATGGTTATTTTCAACTAGTTAATTTAAAGATCCAACCGGATAACATGGCAGTGTTATCCGGTTTTGTAAACATTTACAGATCTATTATTATTCCATTCGAACTTTTTCCATAGGCTTTCAAATTTAAGTTGTTAACATATATGCTTCAAAAAACAATAACCTAATACACAATCATTTATTTACCTACTTTGACTAATATATACTCCTCACCTATTTTCTTGTAGAGGATCGGAGCTGTTTGACTCAACCCATCCAGAACAACCTCCAGGTCCTCCTGCATATCAAGCTTTCCTGAACATCTTAAATCTGCCACATCAGACTTGTAACTGATCTTTTTCCCATAATAACGGGATAAACGATCCAGGATTACCGACAAATGTTCACTTCTGTATGTATATAACCCATCTTTCCATAAGATATAATCATTTACATTGACATCCTTTATATCACATTCTCCCTTATGATAAGAGAACATCCTGTTAGGTTCCAGGCGGAAATCTTCATCATCCCTGGTATCTACCTGCACGCTCCCCGTCACCAGGACTACCGATGCCGATTCGTCCGTTTCGTATGCCATTACATTAAAAGAAGTACCCAGAACCTGTACATCCATCTCCTTCGTTTTTACGACAAAAGGTCTGTTCTTATCCGGTGCTACCTCCAGGAAAACCTCGCCATTTACATAGATTTCTCTTTTTTTATCTGCGAATGCCACCGGGTACACGATCCGGCTACCGGCATTCACCCAGACTTTGGTTCCATCCTCTAAAATCAAGGTAGAACGTTTTCCGTTCGGAACAATCAATTGATTAAACTCCAATGATCGCTTGGAGGAGTTAGCAGAGCTTTGAAACGCATCTGCGATTTTTTCCGAATTAACGACCACCGTCCCTTTTGCATCATATTCGATCTGAGATTCCTGTCCGCTGATCGGAATCTGCTTATCGGGTAAAACCAATTGTATATCATCCGCTTCCGGAGTAACAGCCATTTCCCGGGCAATGGCTTCTACATCCGGAGTTTTGTTTACATTGGTATATATATATGAAATAGAGAATATAATCAAAACAGTGACACTGGCAGCAACCATCCATATAAAAGAACGAAAGCGACGATTACGTTGCATTTGCAGGATCTTGTTCGAATCCTTGATCCTTGTCCATAATAAATCCTGTCGTTCATTACTCATTTGCTCTTTCTTTACACGGATGGAACGTAAAAAGAATACTGCTAACTGGTATTCCTGCTCATCCAGTCCGCCGGCGATCTGTCCTTTCCAGAAATTGATCGTATCCAGCGTCGGAGAAGTGTTTGATTCGATAAAGAAATCATCTTCCAACAGCTTTTCCGTGGTATATTTCGTATAATCTTTATTCATTGTTCCAATAACGTTTTTCTTTCAAAACACAGGTTTCGATCATTTATACTCACTTTTTTCCGATAAAAATCAACTTTTTCATTTTCCTATGGACGAAGATGGATAAAACAAAAAAGGGATGATCGTACGATCATCCCTCCTGTTTCAGTATAACAGTAAATTCTTATTTTACTTCCCAAACTTCCCCTTTCATCAGGAAGTCTTTCAGTGTACGGGTAGGATTCTTTGACTGCACTTCTTCAATCTGCTGATGAACGGCCTCATCGTACACCGGAGCATCCACATCGCGGATAACCCCCAGGGCGATCGGCATATCATCCGACATCATAGCCAACATCAGATGAAGCGTACTATCCTTTTCATGGGCATCATGAACCAGAATATCATCCATCGTATAACCATCTTCACCGATCGTGACAGCTTTCAGTTTCAGTCCGTCCAGGACAAGACCTTTATTACCTTCCTTACCGAAGATCATCTTTTCGCCGTGGCGCAGGAAGATCGTACGGTCGGCACGGTATTCCTTATCGACAATACTTTTGTGTATACCGTCGTTAAAAATTACACAGTTCACCAATACTTCCGTAACAGAAGCACCTTTATGGCGGGCAGAGGCAGCCAGCACTTCAGTCGTATTCTTCAGGTCTACATCGATCACACGGGCAAAGAAGTTTCCGCGCGCACCCAAAGCCAGCTCAGCAGGAACAAAAGGATCTTCCACCGTTCCGTAAGGAGAACTCTTGGAGACGAAACCACGATCGGACGTCGGTGAATACTGTCCTTTAGTCAGACCATAGATCTTATTATTGAACAGGACTATGTTCAGGTCGACATTACGGCGTACGGCATGGATGAAATGGTTACCGCCGATAGCCAGACAGTCACCGTCACCGGTGATCAACCAGACACTCAGGTCGGGACGAGCAGTTTTCACACCAGTTGCGATCGCAGCACCACGTCCGTGAATGGTATGGAAACCGTATGTATTCATATAATAAGGTAAACGGGAAGAACACCCGATACCCGAGATAACGGCCATATTATGAGGAGCCACTCCTACTTCCGCCATCGCTTTGTGTAAGCAGTTCAATACGGCATGGTCTCCGCAGCCCGGACACCAACGAACATACTGGTCGCTTTTATAATCTTTCGGTTCGAATTTTATATCTGTCATTTTTTAAGCCTCCAATATTTTAGTGAATTCCTCAACTAATCTCGCAACAACGAAAGGCTGACCTTTCACGCGATTAAATCTGTACGGATTAAATCCGGGAACCTTACCACGCAGATAGTTGGCAAACTGTCCGTTATTCTGTTCGGCAACAACCACCTTCTTATATCTGGAAAGTATTTCTGCCGTATTCTTCGGGAGCGGACTGATGAATTTGAAGTGAGCTAATGCCACCTTCTTTCCTTGTTCCTGCATCGTTTCCATCGCTTCATACAAGTGACCGTATGTGCCACCCCATCCTACCAGCAACAGATCTGCATCGGCATCTCCGATCACTTCCTGTTCAGGGATAAAGTCGGCAATCTTATCGATCTTAGCCTGACGGGTGGTAACCATCTTCTGGTGGTTGATCGGATCGGTCGAGATAGCACTCGTTTCGTAGTCTTTTTCCAGACCACCCAAACGGTGTGCGAAACCTTCCATTCCCGGAATAGCCCAGTAACGAACCAAGCTTTCTTTATCACGACGATAGGCCTTCCACGGTTTTTCTTCGTGGTAGTTAGAAACGTAATTCGGTTTGATCTCCGGATAATTTTCCAGATCAGGTAATTTCCATGCAGACGAACCGTTTGCGATAAAGGCATCTGTCATTAGGATCACCGGAGTCATATGTTCGACAGCCAGTTTACCTGCCCAGTAAGCAGCATCGAAACAATCTGTCGGAGTAGATGCGGCAACAACCACCAGCGGGCTTTCACCGTTACGTCCGTAAAGAGCCTGCATCAGGTCGGTCTGTTCACTCTTGGTCGGCATACCTGTTGAAGGGCCGCCGCGCTGTACGTCGATGATAACCAACGGCAACTCAGCTATTACAGCCAGACCGATCGCTTCACTCTTCAGCGCCAAACCGGGACCGGAAGTTGATGTAGCAGCCAGACAACCGGCGAAGCTTCCGCCGATAGCCGTACAGATACCGGCAATCTCGTCTTCCGCCTGTACCGTGATCACACCCAGATCTTTCCGTTTGGACAATTCATGTAAAATATCAGTAGCCGGAGTAATAGGATAACTACCCAGGAAAAGTTGCAAACCTGCTTTTTCAGCGGCAGCGATCAACCCGTAGGATGTAGCCTTGTTTCCGTTTACGTCTGTATAGAATCCCGGTTCGGCCTTCTTACTTTCAATGCGGTAAGTAGAAACCGACGCATGGATATTATGACCATAATTATAACCGTCTGTCAACGCTTTGATGTTGGCTTGTGCAATCACCGGCTTTTTGGCGAATTTATTCTGGAGCATGTGCATGGCTTCTTCCAGAGGACGGTCGAACAACCAGCAAACAAGTCCCAGAGCAAACATATTCTTTGAGCGGAGAGCCGATTTGTTGTCCAGACCAAATTCTGCCAATCCGTCTTTCACCATCGTGGAGATCGGAGCAGCAACAACCTGTACACTGTTCAGTCCTAATTCCTTGAACGGATCGTCAGTTGTAAACAAAGCCTTGTCCAGATCACTCTTTTTGAATGAATCGGTATCGATAATGACAATTGCATTTGGTTTGATGTGCTTCACGTTCACTTTCAAAGCGGCGGGGTTCATGGCAACCAAGACGTCCGCCTTATCACCAGGTGTAAAGATCTTCCGTGATCCCAGATGCACCTGGAATCCTGATACACCACTCAGTGTTCCCTGAGGAGCACGTACTTCCGCCGGATAGTCGGGAAATGTAGAGATCTCATTTCCGAAAATAGCCGACAGATTAGAAAAGATCGTTCCGGTTAACTGCATACCATCCCCGGAATCCCCCGAAAAACGGATTACAACCTTTTCCAACGTTGTTACTTTTGTTTGTTCTGCCATAATTACTTATATTAGCTTAATCGCTTGTTTGTAGTTAGATTTCCGCAAAGTAAAGAATAAACTTGGCTAGTTCAAAACTTTTGAGACTTAAAAAGCAGAAAGATATAGATCCAGGTTATTTGATGATAAATTAAAATGATTAGACACGTAATTGTTTACAGGTTTTCCACAATACATGTAAACCCCTGAACGAAAGCCATCATCTGCCTTTATCATATTCTGGACTGTTCCGGCATCTCCCAAAGCGAGGAAGACGGGTATAAATATATTACTGAAAGCCATCGAAGTGGTACGTGCCACCCGGTTGCTGATATTAGGCATACAATAATGCAATACACCGTATTGCTCGAACACGGTCGGATCGGATTTTGCAAGGCAACAGGTCGTTTCAAAACACCCCCCCTGGCTGATACGCAGATCGATCACCAGCGATCCCCGTTTCATGGTCCGGACCAGTTCTTCCGCGATCACATAACGGTAACGTGTATTGATATAACGCATTGCCCCGATCACAACATCGGCGGTGCGGAAAGCATTATGTAATACGTTCGGATGGAAATTGGAAGTAAACAATCCCTGCCCCAACACCTGCTGTATAGTACGCAGCTTGTTGATATCGTCATCGAACACCTTGACGGATGCCCCCAGTGCCAATGCCGCCCGGGCAGCAACAGTTCCGGCATTTCCGGCCCCGACGATCACGATTTCAGTAGGTGATACACCGGGAATACCTCCCAATAGAATCCCTTTTCCTCCCTGGGTATTACTGAGTAATTCAGAAGCAATGGTAATGGAAGCGGTCCCTTCTATCTCTGAGATCACATTCAGGACAGGGCACCTTTTCTGATCGTCCGACATCAGTTCATAAGCTATAGCCGTGATCCGCTTAGCCATCATCAATTCAAAGGCCTCCGGAGCAAAGAGATTCAGCTGAACCATAGAAAAGACAGTTGAACGGGGCTTCATCAACAGGATCTCCTGCGGCAACGGAGGGAGTATCTTCAGAATTATATCCGCCTGGAAAACCTCCGCCGGGGTAGCGACGATTTCGGCACCAGCTTCGGAATAATGATTGTCGGAGTAATTGATTCCCAGACCGGCACCTGACTCTACCAATACGCGATGTCCGCGATCGGTCAGCATGTCAACAGCCTCGGGAGTAAGCGCCAAGCGTTTTTCTCCTTCTTTCCGTTCACAAGGGATACCAATCAGTAACCGATTACTTATCTTATTTAATTCTTTCAACAACTCCTGGGTAATATACGCACCCTGGGGCTGCTTGCCTCCTGTTGCTTCCATAATACGATTTTACGGTCGGCAAGTCCGACAACTGACTTACGTTATTAGGTTATAATATTTTTTCCAATGCTTCCGAAATTTCATGTACATCCGTCTCCGTCAACATCACTTCGGCATCAAATACGACTGAAGCTTTCATATAATAAGGAGTTCTTTTCTCCAGGCTTTCGGCTATAAATGCAATCAAGTCATCGCCGGAACGTCCTTTCAGCACGGGCCGGGTCGATTTACAGACTTCAAGCCGCTTTGCCAGTTCTTCCACCGAGACCTTCAGATAAACAGTGGTCCCTGTCTCGTTCATAAACTCCATATTATCAAAAAAACAGGGAGCGCCGCCGCCTGTAGAGATCAATACGTCTTCAAACATGGCCACTTCATGGAGCATCCGCCGTTCGATATCACGGAAAGCCTCCTCCCCTTTTTCAGCAAATATCTGCCCGACTATTTTATGGTAACGGGCTTCGATATAACAGTCCAGGTCTATAAAAGAGAGTCCCATTCGTTTGGCGAGGTCTTTACCGACCGTTGTCTTTCCGGCTCCCATATAACCTATCAAAAAAATACGCTTCATTTCGTATATGATTGTTTACCGCAAATGTAAAGTTTTTTTTCTTCATTACTTTTCTTTCAATAGAAAAGTAACAAAATATTACCTTTGCAATTCATATCCTAAGAAAACAGAGATGGCGAAAAATAAATATTACGTAGTTTGGAAAGGACTAAACCCGGGTGTTTACGACAACTGGGCGGAGTGCAAAATGCAGGTAGAAGGGCAGGAAGGCGCAAAATACAAATCGTTCGAGACTCGCGAAGAAGCCGTCGAAGCTTTCGAGAAGGGATATACTCATTACCTGAAAGCCGCTTCGTCAGCCAAAGCTGCCGCCAATCTGGCACCGAAAGCTCCTGTCGGGAAACCGATCAATGAGAGTCTCGCCGTCGATGCTGCCTGCAGCGGTAACCCGGGGGATATGGAATACCGGGGTGTTTATACAGCAACCGGGCAGGAAATCTTTCATATCGGTCCTCTCAAGAAAGGAACAAATAATGTCGGTGAATTCCTTGCGCTCGTACATGGTCTGGCCCTGTTAAAGCAGAAAGGAAGTAACCTTCCTATTTATTCGGACAGCCGTAATGCGATCAGTTGGGTAAAAAAGAAAAAATGCAAAACATTGCTGGAACGCGAACCAGTCAATGAACAGATCTTCGACCTGATCGAACGAGCTGAGAAATGGCTGAATACAAACACATATACAACCACCATATTAAAATGGGAAACATCCGAATGGGGAGAGATTCCGGCGGATTTCGGACGAAAATGATGAAAGTATTTCGTAAAATCAATGCAAACGTTCCCTACATATCATCCAATGACAAACAATATGTTTCAATCTTATATCCAGGCAGAAGTTTATTTTTCAGATGTTCAACTTTTGAAGCTAATAACTCTGGTTTAAAGTTCTTTTTCTGACGTTTCACTTCTGCCACCACAGCTTGATTCTTTTCCAGTTTCAAAGCGACAATATCTATTTCATATTGGTTGCCTTTTGTCTCCCACCACGAACCAATTGCGCGGTATTGAAAACTTTCCGCAAATTGTTTTTTGAAATATCTCTCTAACATTTTACCTGAATATGTCGGATAATCTGATTGAATAATAGTTCTCAAACCAACAAAATTCTTTATCTCTATCAATGAACGGTACCGATCGAAATAGTTGAACCAAAACCGGATAAAGTTGTCCTGTATTTCGTATCTTACAGTTTGGCTTCCTTCTTTAGCCAATATAGGTCGTTGGCGAACGATGATATTGTAATCTTCAATCAACCGCTTGATTTGTCCCCCGATACTTTTGTCTCCCAATGCCGCTTCTATTTCGGGCTGTGTATTGATTCCTCCGGAGATAGCACTTAAAATAGAAAAATAAATGGCATAGTTTTTCCCGAACTCTTCTACTAACAGATTTTTCCCTTCATCCGTAAAAGAGGAATTCTCCCGAACCATGAATGAAATCATTTCATCTACACTCAAAGCCCTGTTGTCACAGAATAGTTCGACATATTTGGGAACTCCACCCGTAAAAGTATACAAGGCAAGCAAATCATCCGGAGTATATTCCGGCCGGTAATCAGACATAATTTCTTTCAAGGTAGACAGATCGAATGCTGATAATTTTATAATATTGTCAGCCCTGCCAAACAACGGTTCCTTGGAACTCCGGAATATTTTCTCCATCAATGAATAAATCGAACCTGAAACGATCAAATTCATACGGGACTTTTTCCGATACGAATCCCAGATATTTTGCATATCACTATATACCGATTCATTGATATTATAAAATTCCTGGAACTCATCGATCACAAGATTAAACGACCGGGAAGAAGCCAACTCCATTAAGTATTGAAACAACGAACGAAACGTACGAATTTCTGCCGGAACAAAAGTATCAAGTGATTGGGATATAACCGGAATAAACTCCGAACAAAGCGTTGCTTCACTTTTACGACCGACAAAAAGATAAATCGTCGGCAACCCCTCTACCACCTTCATTATAAGACTTGTTTTACCTATACGCCTCCGTCCGGTAACTACCGTAAAGCGGGAATGATCGCTGAACGATAAATCCTGTATTCGCTGCAGCTCTGCTAATTCATTTGTTCTATTATAAAACTTCATCTTTATCACTTCTTGTTACGCCCGTAACAGTTACGGGCGTAACAAAGTTAGGTAAAAATTCCTTCTATGAGATAAAATATTCGCTATTAGTTCTTTATTTTTATTATTCCATCAGAAACAGCGAATATAGGCCAACGAAAAACTGTCGTACAGATAATCTTGTATGCCATGTTTGTAGCCGAAAGAGATTATATTTTTCTTGATCTCATAATTCAACTTTGTACGAAGAATCATCGGCTTATCCCCGTCACCTCTATAACCCTTTATACCTGTATAGTCGCAATTCAGAGTAAAACCACGAAAAGTAGCCTGTGCCCCGATCGCATATGTGAAAGCGTCATTTTGACGATGCACCAGGTCATTCGTCATCCAACAGTAAAAACCTGCCATCCCCTGTACACGGATCGAAGCTGCTGTTTCCGGATCCTGCCATAACGTACGTCCGATATTACAGTCGAACCAGTAAGCTGCTGCATCAGTGTAACGGGCATCGCACAGACGGCCACCACTGGCTGTTCTCAATGTTGCATTTGCTACAATATCCACCCATTTCTCGCTGCTCAGTACCTGATAATGGCAGGTTAATATAAAATCGCCATGACAGGGAATCGGAGATTTCACATCCACCGCATTACGCTCATCCCGAACCTCCGGCGATGTTTCATACCATTCCTGTATCACTCCGTAAAGCGATACACCTGCACGTCCTTTGGCTATTGGAATATACAAACGGGCAAAAACATCTTTCGTTTTATCACCCGTCATTTTATGATATTCACCTCTCAATTCCACCTCCCACCGTGAAGGAAGTTTCCCCCCCATCAACTCAGGAAATGGGAATGCATTCGGTCCAAAATATCGGGGAGCATATTTCAACAAAGGTGTTTTATCCCGCCAATCATCGGCATTAGCCGGCATACACAAACATAAGCCCAGAAGAATAAAAAGTATGTTCGTTTTCATTTCATAAAATCTTTTAATTATTAACTCAGTCTATTAAAGAAATAAGAATTCTAACAGAATTCTAAATCACCAACTCACATCCTAGCACCAACTAATTGAAATTCAATAAATTAAATAGAAGTTTCTTTTAATCAAGTATCATTTAGAATTCTAATCTAAACCCCATTTAGAATATCCTAGACTTTTGATTTTACCTTCACGCTTTAAGGCAGAAAGCAAATTTGTCACTTTCTTAACTTTCTGTTCCTCACTCAAACTATCTGATAGCTTATCTATTAATAATTCAATTAAAGCAGCTTTTGTCCCGATATGATAAGCTTTCAAATAAGATAATATCAACTCTTTAAAATGGTTATCATCAAAACTCTTATTCTTTATATACTGAGCTTTTAATCTTTCATCATCAGTCAAAGCCAACACTTTGGAGGAAAGGTAAATATTAGGCTTACGCCCCTCTATAAATCCCATCTTTTTAAACTTTTTGTATTCTTCTACTGAAACAGGCTGTTTCTTTTGTACTTTATCAAGTACCATGATATCCGATAAAGACAGCTTAGGGTTGTTATACAAAATATGAGCAAAATCTTCATTAATAATTCGTCCTGTAAGAGTCGCCTTCACTTTATCATTAGATAAGTCATAATCCGGCATAGGAAAAAGCCTGCTACGTTGGAAATTGAATATTTTTCTGATTCCGCCACCTTGTGTATCTATCATATTCAAATTTCTCATAGCCTCTACTAAAAATGGATTACGATAATACTCCTCCGGAGAATCATTTTCTATAACAGTTTCTACTGAGCAAGGAATAAAACTTCCATAATTGGAAAAGACTAAATGATCATCCTCAAATTCCACAACATTTATTCTTGCTCCTTTTGTATAATCTTGGTGAGCTATACAGTTTTGAATCAGCTCTCTGATATTGAAAGGTTCGTAACGCAACAACTCTTCCGGAAACAAACTTTTCTCATCTAATATATAACGAAGTTTTAAATTTCTAATTTTCTTAAAGACTTCTTCTACTGCCAGTAAAAATGGAATAGAAAAAATCTCAAAATCCTTATCCTGATTATCCAATGTTTTTAAGTTCCAACGAATTTTTGCCACTGCGGGATTAATAAAATGTTCGGATTCTTCTTTACCTAGAAGTACAATGGTCGCATTCGTTATCTTCCCTCCTTTTGTCAGCTTTGCTTTATTAAGAAACATTGCATCAGACCATTCGTCTACCTCTTCATTATATTTTGGATTTCGCTTTTTGAATTCGATGCGAGCTTTAACAATAGCAGCTTTATCCAGATCTTCAATAGTAGCTTCTGGTATAATAATTGAGGACCAATCTTCAACAATAGTTTGGCGACGAATTTCATCATATTTATTCATATCAAGCGCGACAAGACTTTCCCCATGCCTGCCATAGAAATGCCCTTTCCATGCAATTGGAATACCATTAGGAGCTGCTGGTATTTGGAACAACAATATCCGTTTTCCCTCTATTTGCAGATCAAAAATTTCACGAAATGTATTATTTCCAATTGTATGTTGCGCCAAATCTTGTTTCAACCTTTGTAAACAGACTGAACTATTTTTATAAGATGTACCTACCACCTCACGGGTTTTATCATGAACTCCAAAAACGAGCCAGGCAAATTCTTGGTTTCTTAGATTCGCCTCATTGCTAAGAGCCGAAAAATACTTACCAAGATCATCAAAGTCAAAATTATTCTCTGCCTTTTTAAATTCAATCACCTCATCTTCATAATGATAACGAAGTTTCTCAAACAATTCATATATCCTTATTGAATTCATCTAATCATATAAATATATTTATCAATCTTTCATTTACAGGCAATCATCCGCCCATTTTCCACCGTCCAGCACCTGATAATGGGTCAGTAAAAAATTGGCATGGCCTGGTATGCATAAACATAAACTAAAAAAAGCTTATTCTCATCAATATATTTTCCTCAAATTATCATATCTTTTTATCAAATGAACAAAAGTACAATATATTTTCAAATATGATTCAAGATAAATGTCCTATCTTTGTGAACAGAAATGAAGGAAATAACTTATGTACATGAATCTATGGCTCCAAACGATCAACTCTTTTCAATCCTTATTCCAACCTGGAACAATCTTGCCTATCTGAAACTATGCTTGAAAAGTATTGAAAAGAACTCGACTTACAGGCATCAAATACTGATTTATGTCAACGAAGGGTCCGACGGCACTACCGATTGGTTAGAGACACAAAATTACGAATATATACATAATAAAGAAAATGTCGGAGTTTGTTGGGCACTAAACTCATTACGAGCCAAAGTCAAAACCGACTACATTCTTTATATGAATGACGATATGTACGCGTGTCCTGATTGGGACAAGTTTCTATGGGAAGAAATACAACAACTTCCGGATAACAAATTCTTTCTTTCGGCTACTTTGATCCAACCTCGTCCTTTCTTTTGTAAAAGCGTGATAGCTCCTGCCAATTTCGGAGAAAACGTAGAGACATTTAAGGAACAGGAATTGCTGGATAAATATCAACTTTTACCACACTCTGATTGGTTTGGCTCTACCTGGCCACCCAATGTTGTACACAAAGATATCTGGGACCTGGTCGGCGGTTACAGCATTGAATTTTCACCGGGTATGTACAGTGACCCTGATTTTTCAGCTAAATTATGGATGGCTGGTATCCGGTTATTCAAAGGATTATCCGCAAGTCGTGTTTATCATTTCGAATCGGTTTCAACCGGTCGGGTAAAGAAAAATAATGGAAGTCAGCAATTCCTTTCTAAATGGGGTATTACTTCCGCATCTTTCATACGGAATATTTTACGCCGAGGTGAACCTTTTGAACCAAAATTAGTAGGGAAGCCCCATATAATATCACTTCAAAAAGATATTTTCCGTAGTCGCCTGAAAAAAGCACTTTCCGCTTTTAAAGACAACGGGCATGCTAAAAAACTGTGGAAATAAAATATAATTAACTATACAAATATGAATCTAGGAGTTATTTTACCCCATACAAAATTATACGGAGGTGTAAAACGTTTTCTGGAATTAGGAAATATTTTCATTGAACTCGGACACAGCTTTACTGTTTATACCATCGAAGGAAAGTCACCCGACTGGTATGATTTCAAAGGAGAGACGAAAACTTTTGCCGATTTACAAAAAGATGAAATCGATGCCTTGTTCACTACTGAAACGAAGTTTCTAAATGAGCTGATCAATGCGAACACAAAACGCAGAATATTCTACCATGTCCGGATCACTGAAAATCTCCGTCCAATCTTAAAACAGAAGAATATTGAGATATTTGCTTGCTCTACTAATATTTATCTACACGATAAAAAGAAATACAGTATTGAAGCATTCAAGGCTTTGGGAGGGGTAAACACTGCTAATTATAGTTCGAAAACAAGCTACACAGTAAAAGGCCGTCCTTTCTGTATTGTCGCATATGGACGTTTGGTTGAACGAGTGAAAGGTACCAAATATATTATCAAAGCATGCGAGAAACTCTACAAGAAAGGATATAACATTCGTTTGCTGCTATTTGATACGGCAGTCAACGAAAAAGCCCAACAGTTGATAGATAACTTTTCAACTACTGTCCCTTTTGAATTCATACAAAATCATCCTTTTGAAAAGAACAGTGAATTATTCAACCGGGGGGATTTGTTCGTAGCAGCAGAACGTCACGCCGGCTGGTCAAACACAGTCTGCGAAGCTATGGCTTGTGGGCTACCGGTAATTGCAACCCAAGCTGGCACAAAGGATTTACTGATCGATAATGAAACCGGTCTACTTACCAAACGATATGTATTCCTGTTCCGTCGAAAAATAAAGAAACTGATTGAAGATGAAGCATTACGTACTCGCCTCGGACAAAATGCTTATAAACATGTACAGAAATTTGACTGGCATCAGCTGGCTTTACGGATACAGGAGTACCTTATGAAAACAAACGACGTTTGATCATCCGACGTGTATTCCGAATAAAACCTTTCCTCTTTACATGCTCGTTATGAGCTTTTGTAAAGAGGATCAATCTTTTCACCATTTCCTCCTTATCCTCATGGTTGAGCAATGCATATTCTTCACCGATAGTCCGCAATAAAAACTCCGGTAGTTCCAGCATTGAGAGATTTTTTAATCCTTTCCAGGAAGAAACAACTTCAAACTGCGTACGATTGAGGTCAACCAACCAGAAATGGTATACTCCATCATCATCTTTTTTAACTAATGTATTACCTAAAGAATGATCAATAAAATAGACCCCTTTCTGTTGAAAATCATAAGTAAAGCGAGTAAAAGCCCGGAAAGCCTCTATCTGCTCTTCTTTCGGTAGCAAAAATAGTCCGCGCAGAGTAGATACATCATCCAATTGCAGAGAGATGTAATAACTATATGTCAATCCCACCTTGTCCCGGAAAAGAATATAAGCGACCGGTTCAGGCGTCCCAATACCCAGTTCAACAAAACGATTGGCATACAGATAGGAACGTTCAGCCTTCGACTTCCGGAAATAGGCGTAAGCCACTTTATTGATGATATGGGGATATTTAAAGGATTTAATACACATACGTATCCCTCCTATATTTAATACCTTAAGTATATTTCGTCCCTTATAGATCAATTCTCCTTCCTTGTCAAAGCGTATAGGGACAGACAATATCTCTTTTTCCAAATAGGCATACTTCGGATTAATCTGGTACTCCATATTTTTCCCCTTATAAACGATCGTCTACCAATTTCGGGTCGATGCAACCTTTTACATCATAAACCACACCATTCTCCTGTATCAAAGAATGAATATCCAGATTCATAAACTCTTTATGTGCCACAGCCAGGACAACCGCACCGAATTTTTTACCGGGTAAAGTATTCATTACTTCCAAACCATACTCCCGTCGTACATCTTCCGGTTTTGCCCAGGGATCGTATACAGTAACCCGGATATCGTAATCCTGAAGCGCTTTCACAACATCAAACACTTTGGTATTGCGTACATCAGGACAATTTTCTTTAAAGGTAATCCCCAATACCAGCACTTCGGCATTACGTACCGGTATATCCTTCCGGATCATAGCCTTGATAACCTGATTGGCAATATATTCTCCCATACTGTCATTCATACGACGGCCAGCCAATATGATTTCCGGATGATATCCGTAATCCTGGGCTTTCTGCGCCAAATAATAAGGATCGACACCAATGCAATGACCACCGACAAGACCTGGTTTAAAAGGTAGAAAATTCCATTTTGTCGCAGCAGCAGCCAGGACTTCACTGGTATCGATACCGATCAGATTGAATATTTTCGATAGTTCATTCACAAAAGCAATATTGATATCACGTTGTGAATTTTCTATCACCTTAGCTGCCTCTGCCACCTTTATACTGGAGGCACAAAAAGTTCCTGCTGTAATAACGGAACGATAAACATCATCGATCACGATAGCTATATCCGGAGTAGAACCGGAAGTTACCTTCTTTATTTTCTCGACAGTATGTTCTTTGTCACCCGGATTGATACGTTCGGGAGAATAACCGGCAAAGAAATCTTCGTTGAACTTCAGACCGGATATTTTCTCTATAACCGGCACGCATTCGTCTTCCGTCACACCTGGATAAACAGTCGATTCAAACACGACTATATCACCTTTACCGATCACCTTTCCTACAGTCTCACTGGCTCTATACAAAGGTGTCAGGTCGGGACTATGATGACGGTCGACCGGGGTCGGTACACATACGATATAAAAATTACAGGACGCAATATCTTCCAGTTTACTGGAACAATACAGCCCGTTCCCGGTCATACTTTGCAAATCATTCACAAGCACTGATTGCAGTATAGCATCATCCACTTCTAATGTCGAGTCATGACCGGACATTAGCTCAACGACTCTGCTCTCTTTCGCATCAAAACCGATCACCGGATATTTGGTGGCAAACAAGCGTGCCAACGGCAAACCGACATAACCCAATCCGATTACTGCTATTTTTATATTTCCCATAATTTCTTCCTTTCTGCTGATTACTTCAGATTTTGCCAATACCAACGAACAGCTTCCTTCAAGCCGTCTCTCATACTGAAAGAAGGCTGATATCCCAACAATCTTTTAGCTTTATCGATAGAGGCCAGCGAATGTGGAATATCTCCCAAACGATTCGGACCATGTTTAATTTCTACTTTCGCTATTTCCGGATCAAACTCACTCAAATATTCCTGCAGATAACCAACCAACTGATTCAAGGTGGTCCGCTCACCGAAAGCCGTATTATATACCGTATTTACAGCCTCTTTGTTCTGAGTGGTCAATGCCAGCTTATTCATCAGGATTACATTTTCAATATAGGTAAAATCCCTGGAATATTCACCGTCTCCATTGATCACAGGCGACTGATGATCGATCAGTTGTTTCACAAAAAGAGGAATAACGGCAGCATAAGCTCCATTCGGGTCCTGTCTCCGTCCGAACACATTAAAATATCGCAGTCCGATGCATTCGATTCCATAGGTTTTGGAAAATACATCCGCATATAATTCATTTACATATTTAGTCACGGCATAGGGTGACAGCGGTTTTCCTATAACCTCTTCCACCTTTGGCAATGATGCAGAATCACCATACGTAGAAGAACTTGCAGCGTAAACAAAACGTTTAACCCCTGCATCACGGGCTGCTACCAGCATATTCAAGAAACCACTGATATTTACAGCATTTGTAGTAACCGGATCTTTAATGGACCGAGGAACCGATCCCAGAGCCGCTTCATGCAACACATAGTCGACACCTTCCACAGCTTTCCGGCAATCCTCCGGGTTCCGTATATCGCCTACTACCAATCGAAAAGAGGGATTTGTAAAATGTTTCTGAATATTTTCCGGTTTCCCTGTAGAGAAATTATCCAGGCAAACAACCTGAGAACCTTCATCCAGTAAAAACTCACATAAGTTCGAACCGATAAAGCCGGCTCCACCTGTTACCAAAACAATTGATTTCTTTTCCATACCTATAAAAACTGCCAGTTATAGGAAAGCAGTCTAGAGGGAACAAAGATAATATATTCCATTGTTTTTAGGGAATATCATTTCAATTAATTGGAATGTTTCAAAACTTTATCTAGTTTTGTAAACACTGTTACTATAAACTCAGACTCTCCAATCAAGGATAAGAGGTCGTTTAAGAAAAAGATGATATCAATACAACAGACTACAAAAATTGAATTAAGCTACCTAATTCTCTAGGGCATTTACCCGATCCTGCCTGATATCAAAAACCGATCACCGGATACCGGGTTGCAAACAAATGTGCCAACGGCAATCCGACATATCCCAAACCTATAATTCCGAGCTTTATATTTTCCATTTACTCAATTATTCCTTTCTATTCTATAAGGTTGACAAAGATACAACTTATTTCTATAAATTGTTTTATAGGCCAATACTGCTAAGATCTGTCAAGATGCGTACAAATTAGTTTAAATGCAAATATAAATAATTAATTGTCATATCTTTGTACCCGATATTTACAAGCAACGGTTGTTTACCTATGTGTTGACAAAGAAATAGAAGATGAATGACAGAACTGAGATAGATATTATTCTACCATGCTATAACCCACCGCCAGGATGGGAACAAAAGGTTATAGGGAAATTCAAAGAGATACAATCCTTATTTAGTCCCATAGATTTCCACTTGCTTATTGTAAGTGACGGTTCAAGACGTGGATATGAACCGGAAACCGTTGCCGCGCTGGAACAAGGAATCCCCGGCATCCAGATAATCGATTATCGCCCTAACAGAGGGAAAGGATACGCATTACGCAAAGCGGTACAACAGACCCGGTCTGAATATATCATATATACAGACTACGACTTTCCTTATACCGACGACTCTTTTAAGGAGGTAATCAATAGCCTGCTCAAAGGTGCCGATATAGTTGTCGCTACAAGAGACAGGAACTATCAGAAAAACCTGCCGCCCTTCCGCCGGTTCCTTTCTGAATCATCCCATCTGTGCAATGCTATTTTTCTCCGCTTAAAAATACGCGATACGCAGGGAGGATTGAAAGGATTCAACCAGACTGGAAAAACGGTTTTTTTATCAACAAAAGTTAACAGTTTCCTGTTCGATACCGAATTTATATATAAAGGGCAACAGAAAAAAATAAACATACAAGCCGTACAATCACGTATCAGAGACGGATTAACCGTTTCTGATATGGGTTTCAATGTATTAAAGCGTGAAATGGCAAACTTTCTTTCAATTTTATTCAGCAAATGATTTTACTCAGTTTTGATATTGAAGAATTTGATGTTCCTCAAGAACATGGAATAAACTTGCCATTCGAACAACAGATGGCGGTTTCTATCGAAGGCACCAGAAAAATATTAGCCTGTCTGGACAAATATCAGGTACATGCAACCTTCTTCTGCACAGCTAATTTTGCAACCCATGCTCCTGAAATTATTCAGAATATACTGCAGGGTGGACATGAGATCGCTTCACACGGATATTATCATTCTTCATTTGAGAAAACCGACCTGCAACGTTCCCGCGAATTTCTTGAACAACTGACCGGACAACCAGTAGAGGGTTTCCGCATGGCACGCATGATGCCGGTCGATGAGAAGGATATTAAAAACGCCGGTTATACATACAATTCATCTTTGAATCCGACTTTCATTCCTGGAAGATACAACCATCTGGATAAACCACGCACATATTTTTATAAAGAAAAAGTATTGCAGCTCCCAGCGTCCGTTACTCCGGCTTTCCGCCTCCCGTTGTTTTGGTTGACTTATCATAATCTACCTGCTAAAGTTTACCGCTGGCTGTTTTATCGAACATTAAAACATGATGGATACGCCATCACCTATTTCCATCCTTGGGAGTTTACCAATCTGAAGGCCCACAAAGAAGAATGGAAATTACCGTTTATTATGACCAACCATTCAGGAGAAGGAATGGTTAGGCGACTTGACGACTTGATTTCCTTTTTACTAAAGAAAAAATACTCTTTTGTCACTTGTAAAGAATTTAAACAGCATATTCAAGCCAAAGAACAAAAGTCTGAATAAAAAGTAATCACTAGCATTCCAATTTCTATGAAAACCCGGATAAAAAGGACACTTTTTAAAAGAAGGAATGTCAACTATTGACTGGACTTCGGTCGTAAAAAAACATATTTCCTGTATAATTAGATCCTTATTATAATTACATAGAAAATATTTATTATTAAAAAGATTATTAGTATCTTTGATGATCACTT
Organism: Parabacteroides sp. AF14-59; assembly: GCF_003479515.1. NCBI lineage: Bacteria > Pseudomonadati > Bacteroidota > Bacteroidia > Bacteroidales > Tannerellaceae > Parabacteroides > Parabacteroides sp. AF14-59. Next base: position 48,040 of record NZ_QUHH01000009.1, read on the forward strand.
ATTAATTGTTACTGGTAACATAATAACATACA
>NZ_QUHH01000009.1:48081-233188 GCF_003479515.1 Parabacteroides sp. AF14-59
TTACTGGTAACATAATAACATACACATGGAAGAGATTGTGGACTTCACTATTATCACTGTAACATACAACAGTGATAAGACATTGGAAAAAACTATTCTTAGCGTTATCAATCAAATACACAAAGGCTTTGAAAAACACAGATTCCTACTCAAACCGATTTTGTCATTACCCATATCCGAATATCTAACCTTTTCAAAAGTAGCAAAGCATGAAACTCGCATTTGATGCAAAACGAATCACCCACAATGCAACCGGGTTAGGGAATTACAGCCGTTTCATTGTTAATTCATTGATTAACAGTTATCCCGAAAACAGTTACCATCTATATTCTCCGGATAAAGGGAAAGAACATCTGCGGGCACTTATTCCGGAGCAAGAAAATGTGATATTCCACTATCTGGAAAATGAGATATTAGGTTCTTTAGGTAAAGCCTGGTGGCGATCCTGTGGTATTATCGGCGACCTGAAGAAAGAAAAGCCGGCCTTGTTTCACGGCTTAAGTAACGAACTCCCATTCGGATTGTCGAAAGCTGGCATCCCTTCAGTTGTAACGATACACGACCTGATTTTTATCCGCTATCCACAGTTTTATAAAACTATAGACAGAAACATTTATAATTTCAAATTCAGGAAAGCCTGTCTACTTGCCGACAAGATTGTTGCTGTCAGTGAAATGACTAAACAAGATATCATCCGGATATATAAAGTTCCGGAAGAAAAGATCGATGTTGTTTACCAAGGATGCGATGTTTCATTCCTACAACAGGCAGAGTCCAACAAACTATCTGAAGTAAAAAACAAATATAACCTGCCCGAACATTTCATTCTGAATGTAGGAAGCATCGAACAACGGAAAAATTTGTTGCTTATCGTAAAAGCACTCAAACAATCAGGGAAAGATATCCGTCTAATCGCAATAGGCAGAAGAACTCCCTATACAGAAACAGTGGAACAATACATCCGAGAAAATAATATGCAGGAACAAGTCACTATATTGAACAATGTATCATTCAATGACCTTCCGGCATTTTATCAACTGGCCTCGCTTTTCATATACCCTTCATTTTTTGAAGGATTCGGAATTCCGATTTTAGAGGCCTTAAACTCCGGCACACCCGTTATTGCCGCTACAGGTTCATGCCTTGAAGAAGCAGGAGGGCCTGATTCTCTCTATATAAACCCAGAAGACATAAATGATCTAAACGAAAAAATAAACTGGATTCTCACTACTCCTTCGCAGGCAGAGCACATGCGAACAGCCGGAAAAGAGTACGCTAAACGTTTTCTGGACCAAGCTATAGCTCAGGACATAATGAACGTTTATCAGAAAATAATCTGAATTCAAATCGATTTTAATATTTTATGGAAAATCTCCAAAACAGGGCTAGCAAATCTTTCCAATAATATTTTTGCCTAATTTAGCGGTTTTCTGGAAAAATTCAAAAATATCATTTCATAACAAACAGTCAACCAAACGACAATCACAGGCCATGCCTTCAACGCATACGGTCTGATAAAGCCTGCCCGAACCACACGAGGTACTAATTCGGTTGTCGACAACCCCACGATGACCAACGTGATCACCAGCAACCAGTAATTATATTTTTTATGTTCCGAAGGACTACAGATATACCATAGGGCAACTCCGATCATAGCAATGATATACCCACTCGCTTCAGTACCCGTACTAAACAATACAACAAACAGCAAGACATTAGCCAGTAACATCATGCGAAAGGAAAGATATTTATATTGAGATATCCGCAGATAAGGGATAAAGAAAAGCACCAGTCCCGGAACGATCAGCCACAGGTCGCTATAAACCTCCGATCCTGATAATTTACGGACAACTCCCAGCAAAGAAATATTCTGCGCTTCAGCAAACAAATTCAAGCCATTCTTCAGCTGTAATTGTGCAACCCACTCATAATACTGTGAAATCACATAATCGAATCCCGGAGTATATAAAGCCGGAAAAACCAAGAATAATGCTCCCCAGAAAATCCCTGAGATAATAAGTTTTCCTTTTTGTTTGGAGAAAAAGAAAAAAGCCAATCCGACAATCGGATAGATTTTAGTTAAAGTGCCGAACATAATCACACAAGCAGCCCAAAAATCTTTTTTCTTTTCTATAAAAGCAAATGCGAGAATAATAAAGGCTGCTACAGAAATATTGAATTGTTGTACTCCCTGTGCAGTCATCAATTCTATATATGAGAACCAATATATGAAAATTTTCTGCGAAGTGGAAAGAGGTAGTTGTTTAATCGCATAAAAGAGAAACGCCGTGTTAGCAGTAATCCATAACACTAATCCCAGCCAGTCCGGCAATACCGAGAATGGAGCAATCAGGGCGCTGAACAAAATTCCATACTGATTGGAGTCATAATATTCTGCCGGATATTCTCCATAAATAGTCAACCCTTCTATGCTGTGCGGAAAAACATATTTAAATATCTTATAATTGTTATATTTACCTATGAAAAATTTAATCAGAGCATAAACAACACCGGTCAATATCCACACCCACCAAAGTGACTTTTCTTCTTTCCATAAAGGTGCATTTACGAACGATTTACATTTTTCTACTAGTTTCATATATTTCTAATATTACGACAAAAACTTATTTGAGCAGACCATCTACCTTCGCAATTACCATTTCCGGTGTTATCTGTGTCATGCATGCCCAATCCCCCCGAAAACAGGGCTTCTGTCCGAATACGGAACAGGGACGGCAGGGAAGATCCAACTGGACTGCATTTTTAGGGTCCTGATGATAACCATAGAAACCCGCATACGGGTGAGTCGCTCCCCAAACGGATATTACCTTCGTTCCGACAAGGGAGGCGAAATGCATATTCGCGGAATCCATGCAAAGCAATACATCCAGCTGACTGATCAGGGCCAGTTCGTTATCCAGCGAATAACGTCCGACAAGACTTTTCACACGCGGATACTGGAACGCCCATTGTTCAAGGACAGCCTCTTCGTAACCGCGTCCTCCCAGCAAAAAGATCGTATAATCTTCATTTTCAGAGAGACGGGCGACCACTTGTTCCATATCGTCCACCGGATAAATCTTTCCACGGTGTTTGGCGAAGGGGGCAATCCCGATCCATTTGCCGTTTTTCGTACCTGCCACCGCTTCCATAGCCGAAAGGTCAGCGGGATGCGATTCATAAAGGGAAGTAAATGATTCCGTATAATTCAGTCCGGCAGCCCGGAATACATCGGCATAACGCTCGATCACCGGACGCAAAGGCTTTAAATCCTTATGGTTGCGGTCAGTAAGGCGTTTACGCTCCTTCCTGGCCTTGTCTACAACATAAACCTTTTTCCCTTTCATCCGGAACAGGCTGCGGATTATGATCGTACGGATCACATTATGCAGATCCAGTACCATATCATACTCAAACTTAACCAAGGCAGAAGCAAACCGGAGCAGTCCGCGCAATGTCTTTTCCGCAGCCTTCGTATTGATACCGATCACGTCCACATTCGCCGGGCGGTTCATGAAGACCGGTATCAGGAATGCCTGCGTAAGAACAGTAAACGTATCCTGCGGATTCGCTTTGGCGGCAGAGTAAATCACCGGAACCGTCATAGCGACATCGCCTATAGCTGAAAGTCGTATAACAAGTATTTTTGCCATCTATTAATTGAATGTTCCGCTATAATAACAGCGGGTTAAATAATAGGAAGGCTCATAATAAGCACTCCCGTTATAATTGTCTATCGTACGACATATCTTATCGTTATAGATGCGTAAGATCGCATCAGCATAATCTTCCCACGAATAAAGAGTGGACAGGATCAGACGCATGTACACTTTTCCCATGTCCTGTTCACCCGGGATATGGCTGACTAAATCAGGATTAACATTCGTCACATCAAAACTGCCAGCCTGCATTCGATATTCCTGAATCAACCGTTCAACGACAGCCTGCTGATTTTCACTATGCATAACATTTGCCAAGGATAGTTTTTCAGCAATACCCCGTTTTCCCATACAATTTACGACATACCGATTCGGCTGCTTCAAATGCCGTGCTATACGTTCGATCAGGCTACAAACATAAAACACATCATCCTGCGTTATTTCTTCATCCGGAAAGAATACATTCTTCATAACTCGTAACTCTTTTCATAGGTTAACGACTCTATCGCCTTATCAGAACAAAATACAATCTGATGAGTCGGATATTTAAATTTAGCCAATGCCCAGAATGCTTCACGACTGATCGATCCGGAAAGAAAATCTTCTACATAATTCCAAACCGAATCATCTGCCATCGGTCCCTCCACCAAGTCATAGGTATGTGGGACTCCTTTACGACAAGAGGCTATGAAATCGAGCCATTCATCCGTCAACTCTTTAAAACGGAGAATTTGTAACCCGGCAATTTCCTTATATTCGTATACATTAACAATATGAGCCGGAGTTTTATTAGCTGCCCACCGTTGGGCTTGCTTTTCCAACACCGTACAGTAAAATCCGAAACCGAAATCTTTAAAGAAACCGGTAGTTTGTACCTTCGGATATTCTATTACCATATTGCTACCATGATATACTTTCATTGCCATTTTATTTTTTACCGTATAATACAGGATTCAAAGCCGGATCATTATACATTTTCATCTGTTTGTACACCTTCATGTACTTGCGGCCTTCTTTGATATCGGTCAGCAACTGATCCAATGCCGTTGAAAGGTCTGTCTTCTGTTCCAGCAGCACCTTCAGTTTTTCTTCACATTTGGCTTTGTGTTCGGGAGTCGCATCAGGGCGGTTCACCTCTTCATTCATATGGTAGATCTTGAGTGTCAGGATAGACAAACGGTCTACCGCCCATGCCGGACTCTCCGTATTGATCGTTGCATCCGGCAAGACCTTTACATCCTTGTATTTATCCAGAAAGAAACTATCGATCAGTTCCACCAGATCGGTACGATCCTGATTAGATTTATCTATACGGCGCTTGATCGCTATTGCCTCGACCGGGTCGATCGCCGGATTACGGATGATATCTTCCAGATGCCATTGCACCGCATCAATCCAGTTTTTCAAATAAAGATAAAACTCGATACTTTTTACCTCATAAGGATTATGCATGGTTGCATCCACATCATCAGAAACATGATACGCTTTCGTAGCCTGTTCAAATATCCGGTAACACTGTTCGCTGAAATTCATAAATAATCGTTTTGCTTTCTGTAAATACTGTTGACAAAGGTAGAAAATCTTTTCTGATAATCTATCAATGAATTTCCTGAAGAGTGGTATTCGGACCTTCCACATACAAGTTGCCCTTTTCGTCCACTCCCATCTTATCGATAAAAACGACGCGCTCTTCACCTGTATTCTGCGTACGTCCGTGATACACACAATACATCTGCTTTCCGTCTTTCGAATAAGTCACACTGTTATGGCCCGTACCCGTTACAATCCCGCCTTTTTCAACATTCTTCTCCAGTACCGGGTTGTTTGCCGATTTAACAAAAGGACCGAGGGGATTTTTAGAGGTCGCATAGCCGACAGCATAATTCTTTCCTCCGAAATAATTCGCAGAATACATCATATAATAGATATCGCCTTTCTTAAATATATATGAACCCTCCGTCCATCGGCGGTTCACTTCGCCAGTCGTTACAGAACGGCTCTCCCATTCGGCCTGCGGGTCTTCATTGGTAACAGGCGGACGCAGGATCAACACAGGTTCGCCGATGATGCCGCTTAAATCAGGTTTCAGCTCGACACCGTAAATCCAGCTTTCCTCTATTTCGTTGAACATATCTTTCTCACGTGCCCATGAAGCCACTTCACTCTCTACCGGGTGCTTGTAACAGCAACGGGAATAATATAAGTAAAGACGTCCGTCGGAATCTTGCAGCAGATTACCGTCGATAACAGGATAGCCAGGGTCAAAAAGAGGGTGGTCGCTCATCTCCCTGAACGGACCGGTCGGTTTGTCCGAAACAGCAATGCCGATCCTGAAATTCTCCAACTCATTAGTCGGGTTCTCCTTCCAATCGGCACTGAAAAACATATAAAACTTACCTTTCCGTTCATACACTTCCGGCGCCCAGAAGTTGGCTGTAGCCCACGAACCGGCCATATTACCCCGGTAAACCTGTCCTTCCGGTTTCCAGTCTATCAGATTATCCGAAGAATAAGCACAGAAACCATCCACGGCCCCTGCGCCCGTGCCATACATATAATAACGCCCGTCGGAAGCCAACAAGACATAAGGGTCACCGAACTTTACAGGCAGCGGATTCGTATACTTCCCCTGGCCGTATACAGGAATGCAAACAATGGCCAGCAAGCATAATACACACAACAACAGATGCTTCATTTTCCAGTTTTTTATACACATTAGTCTTTCATGATATTTAAAGCGTGCAAATTACGTTTTTATCTCCACTTCCGCAAATAATCTCTATCTTTGCCAGTAGTAAAAGGCAAGAAAATGAAAATAGTAGCTGATAACACGGTCCCGTACCTGAAAGGGGTTGCCGAACCGATCGCAGATGTAAAATACCTCAACTCAAACGAGTTCACTCCTTCAACCATTCATGATGCCGACGCCCTGATTGTACGAAGCATCGACAAATGCACCCGTGAACTGTTGGAAGGAAGCCGCGTCAGGCTGATCACGACAGCAACCATCGGTTTCGACCATATCGACATAAAGTATTGTGATGAAGCAGGTATTACCTGGAAAAACGCTCCGGGATGCAATGCCGTTTCGGTCGCCCAATATGTTTTATCTTCGCTGATCACCATCGGTCTCCGCAGAAACGAACCATTAGAGGGGAAAACGATCGGAATAGTCGGCGTAGGCCATGTAGGCAAAGAACTGGAAAAACTCTGCGCATCATATGGCATGCACGTTTTACGTAATGACCCGCCACGGGCAGAAGAGGAAGGAGAGGCAGGATTCGTTTCGTTGGATACGATTGCAGAAGAAGCGGATATTATCTCTTTCCATACGCCACTGACAAAAGAAGGGCGTTTTGCTACCCGCCATCTGGCAAACGAAGCCTTTTTCAACCAAACACGGAAAAAGCCTTGGTTCGTAAACGCTTCGAGAGGAGCGGTACACGATACTCCGGCGCTAGTGAATGCCCTGAAATCAGGAAAAATAAGCGAAGCAGTGATCGATTGCTGGGAAAACGAACCGGCAATCGACCGTGAATTAATAAGCCTGGCAACCATAGCCACTCCCCATATTGCCGGATTCTCTGCCGACGGTAAAGCCAACGGGACCCGTACCTGCCTGGAAAATATCGAACGCTTCTTCGGACTGAAGATAGAAAAAATGAAGGAGGTCGTCCCTCCCGTTCCTGCCGATCCGGTGATCGACCTGGACAATGTTACGGAGCATCGTATCGAACATGCGATCTTCAGAAGTTTCGATCCGCTTGCCGTAGACAAGGCATTACGGGAAACACCTGATAAATTCGAATGGTTCCGGTCTAATTACAATCACCCACGGGAGTTTACCGCCTATACGATAAAAAATGCAACTGCGGAAGAACGGACGCTATTCGATAAGTTAGGTTTCAAATAAGCCTCCGTAAAGAAAATGGGAAAAGGATGCGACCTGTTTTGAAAAAGCATGCCGACTAAATTAAATTAGTACGGCGAGTAATCAACGGTTGATAACCGTCAACCGATCGGCTCATAGTTATCGGCCGATTGGCTCATAATCATCAACCGAACGGCTGACAATTATCGGCCGCTGAACAGTACCGCATCTAATATACAAAATATAATTATAAAAGATACTGGAGATCAGCATCTTATTTATAAAAAAAACAATAATAAATCCAACGACTCACAGCAATGGCGAAAGACAAATTATTATCACCCGGCTTTTGTTATATATTGATGGCAAATTTCCTGCTGTTTTTTGCCTTCTACCTGATACTGCCGATCCTGCCATTCTACTTGCAGGAACGGTTTATGACGGATAAGTCGATGATCGGGTTCATCCTGTCCTGCTACACGATAGCCTGTCTTTGTATCCGTCCGTTCTCAGGATATCTGTTGGATACGTTTGCGCGCCGCCCGTTGTATCTGGTAGCTTATGCCGTATTCATGGTCATTTTTGCCGGATATATGGTTGCAAGCCTGCTGAGTATATTCATCGTGCTGCGCATCCTGCATGGGTTCGCTTTCGGGATGGTAACAGTTTCGGGTAATACGATCGTAATCGATATCCTTCCTTCTTCCCGACGCGGCGAAGGGATCGGTTATTATGGGATGGCGAATAACCTGGCCATGAGTTTCGGACCGATGATCGGGTTGTTCATGCATGCCAGTTTCAGCTATGAAGTGATCTTCGGCTGTTCACTGGCTTCCTGTTTCCTGGGGTTTATCATGGCTTATCTGGTGAAGACTCCTTACAAGCAACCGGTGAAGAAAGAACCGATCTCGCTCGACCGCTTCTTTCTGGTAAAAGGGGGCTGGGCAGGCATCTCTTTGTTAATGTTATCTATTCCCTACGGGATGACGACTACTTATGTCGCCATGTATGCGGATGAAATAGGGATTTCCGTCAATTCAGGGCTTTACTTTACCTTTATGGCGATAGGCCTGGCCATATCGCGGCTGTTCTCCGGACGGCAGGTAGATAAAGGACGTATCACGCTGGTCATTACATTGGGAATGTATCTGGCTTGTGCCAGTTTCTTCGCCCTGGCTTCCCTGGGGACATTGATGAAATGGAATCCGGTATTTACTTCCTATTTATATATAGGTATAGCATTATCACAAGGAGTAGCCTTCGGTACGATGTTCCCGGCATTCAATACCCTGTTCGTGAATCTGGCCCCCAACAGTCAGCGCGGGACAGCGACCTCCACCTATCTGACCAGCTGGGACGTAGGTATCGGTATCGGATTGATGATAGGCGGAAGCATTGCACAAGAGTTCGGCGGTTTTAATTATGCCTATCTGTTCGGGGCCTGCCTGACGGTATTGTCTACCTTCTTTTTCATTATCAAAGCAGGACCACATTTCAACAGGAATAAATTACGGTAATAACCGCTCAATATAGTCACACAAGTTTCCGATGCCGTTCTCGCTTTTGATCTGCCCGCTTACCGTGGCGGCATTCTTTTTATAATCCGGATTACCGACCAGGTCCGCTATTTTACGTTCCAGTTCATTCTCGGAAACTTTAGCGATCTTCACCCGTTCCGGACCTAATCCCAGCACCTGGACCCGATACGCCCAATAAGGCTGGTCGAGCAATAAAGGAGTAATCAACTGGGGAACACCCGCACGCGCTACGCTATGTGTCGTACCGCTTCCCCCGTGGTGGATAACGGCATCGCAATGCGGAAAAATCAGATGATGGGGAATCGGTTTCTTCATCAGGAATAATTGTTCGCTTCCTTGTAAAGTTTCCCCTGTCTTCGCCCAACCTGAACCGACAACCAGCCGATATTTTTTCCGGTCACTGATACGTGCCAGCATGCCGCAGAAACGCTCCCGGTCGTTCGAAGTACAACTGCCCAGCGTAAAGAAGATGACCGGTGTCCGGTCTCTTTGGATAAACGCCATCAGTTCCTGATATGCCTCTTCATCATATTCAAACGTATCATTGAAACAATATCCACCGATATTCCAGCGAAAACGTTCGTCCCACACCGGATCGGTATGTCCCAGATAACGGCTGTACAACAGAAAATTATCACTATTCTTCGCTGCATCCAGGCCGAAATTAGCGATCGGAGCCAGACCATACTTCGCCCGGTTCTTATTGATCGTATCTTTCACCATATAGTTGGATACCTTGTTCATCATCAGCCAAAGCAGTTTCGGCGTAATGACCGGATTAGGCTTCGGGTACGGAAAAGCAGGAGGCGGCATCTTCGTGCCGGGCAGGAAAGGAGCAAAAGCCGTACGGACAAAAGGCTTTTTACAATATTCTGCAATGCCGGTCGCGGCAAACTCCGTATTGGCTGCTACCAGGACATCGTTCTGTTCAAGAAGCGGGATCACCTGCACAAACTGTTTGTCGATCGCATCGCGCGTCCATTCCACGATCCTCTTAAAGCTCTGTTTATTCTCGGCAGCATCGGCCATCATTCCGCCGATATTGTCGAAATCCTGCAAAACGACTTTTACAGGATATTTTCTGACCATTTCCTCAAAAACCTGGGGAACATTCATTGTTACCTCATGGCCTCGTCCGACCAACTCGCGTGCCACCGCCAGATAGGGCAACACGTCACCTTGTGATCCTCTTGTTACAAGCAGTATTCTCATTTACTCTATATTTTTACATGCAGTTTTTTCCGGGCACTGTTCTTTTACTTCACAGGCCTCACTCACCTTTTTACCTGCAGCCTTCCGCTTAAAAAGCATCCGGACCAGAAAGGCTAAAAATCCTAATAATAGACTCATTAACATAATGAGAACAAAGAACGCATATATAAACATATCCGTCAATGTCTATTTTTCACATTCGATATTCTATTATTAATAATCTCTCTTTGGCACATATTCATATACAGACAGTTATTATACCCTATAAAAGTCAATTCTTAATAATGGAATATTGATTCTGAAATATAGCTATTGTTTGGTACAAAGTTATATCAGTACTTTGTAACATCAAATAAACAATAAAAAGAAAAGTAAATGAACAAGTATTTATTGCGCAATTTTCTTTATGCCATCTGTGTGGCCACCTTGTTGTTTGCCTGCGATGACAATGATGATTCCGATGGTTCCGGAATGAATGGAATCTATTCCAACAAGTTGAGCGCACCTGAAGGCGGCAACACATTGACCCTGACTTACAGTGGACGTGAGTTCATCGGTAAGGACGTCTCCTTTAAAATGACCAATGACAACACGGCTAACATCACTTTACATGGTATTCTCCCCGGAGAAACCACGACTCTGCTTGAAAACGTAGCTATTTCGGCCGGAAGCAACGGTTATTCTTTTTCCGGAAACGGGACAGGAACAAACGGGACCTCTTTTTCCTATACCGGTTCTGTCGAAAAAAGTAAAATGACTTTGGCTCTGACCGATGTGAAAGTTGCCACCAACCAACTGACTTCAAACGGCAACTGGTATCCGGTGCTGGGCAGAACTTCCACTGAAACAGATCCGGTGCTGGGAGAATATACCTTGATGCGCTGTGCATTTCATCTGGTGACCGATAATGCCCTCTTAGCACAGTTTGCTCCCATGCTGGAACCTATTGTCGGGAATCTGATCTGTTGGTTTATCAATGAAGTCACTTTCAATCCGGACGGTAATATCACGGCCCGTTATGCCACCATGCCGGAAGGCAAAGCGATCGGCGACCTCATCCAACTTCCCCCAAACAGACAGGACAGCGAATGGATCTCCTCTCCGATCAATCTGGCATCTTATTATGTAAAAGACGATTCGGAGCTTTATATCGTCCCCAATATCGATATGATCCTCTACCAGATCGAGCAAAACAAGACCAAAGCCGACGGAGGCCTGGATGCTGCCGTTATCGCTGCCGTCTACCAGCAACTTAACAAATGGAGTACGACAGGTATCCGGATGAATATCCGTAAAAACTCAGAAACTCCATCCAATAATATGGGCAACCTGATTGCTTACAAAGGCGACATATTCCTGTTCATCGATAAAGAAGAGATAGAAGCCTTCCTCCCTTTATTACCACTGGTAAAAGATCTGCTGCCGGAAGATATGCTCGGCGGTTCACTGGGATCGATGATAGGACCTTTGCTCGATATACTGGCGAACAGCCTGCAACAGACGAAAACACTGGAAATGGGCATGATGTTGAGCAAACAAAAGGATATACAATAATAAACAAAGAGTACAGACATGAAAAAATATACTATATTATTTTTACTGGCCCTTCTGAGCATCCCCTCTTTCGGGCAGATCATGAAAGGATTCGTGTATGACAAAGAGACCAACGAGCCGCTGGCGGGTGTCAACATTACTTTCAAAAGAATCAGCGGAGAAACAAACGGAACGATCTCGGAAGCAGACGGTTCATACCAGATCAACTTGCCGGAAGGCGGTGTCGACCTGCTGTTCAGTTATATCGGTTACGAAAATGAGCAGGTTCCGGTCGTGATCAACCGCAATGAAACAAAGACGCAGAATATATTCATGCGTATTAAAGCCAACTTGCTGGGCGATGTTGTGGTCAGTGCCGGACGTTTCGAGCAGAAGCTGAGTAACGTAACGGTCTCCATGGATCTGCTGAAAGCCGAGGATATTACCAAACAGGCTCCTACCGACCTGAGTGCGACACTGAACACGATGCCCGGTGTGGATATCAATGACAAACAACCTTCTATCCGCGGAGGAAACGGCTGGACATACGGTGTCGGTTCACGCAGTATGGTACTGATCGACGGAATGAGTGCACTTACTTCCGGGACCGGTATCATCAACTGGAACATTGTTCCGCTGGAAAATATCGAACAGGTGGAAGTGATGAAGGGAGCTTCATCGGTACTTTACGGGTCGTCCGCCCTGAACGGAGTGATCAATATCCGTACAAAACGCCCGGGTCTTACGCCTGTCACGACTTTACGCACTTATTTAGGTATCTACGGCGATCCGGAGAACGAAGAATACCGGTGGAGTGACAAATCATTCTGGAAAGAAGGCAAATACGAAGTGGAACCATTCCTGCGTAAGAACGTATTTTCAGGTATCCGTAATCCGATATATGAAGGAGTCGATTTCTCACATGCCCGCCGCGTCGGCAATTTCGACCTTTCTGCCGGATTGAACATGTTCACGGATGAAGGATATAAAAAACAAGGATACAACAAACGTTTCCGTGCCGGAGGCAACCTGACTTACCACCAGCCGATAAACGACGGCAATTTGCTCAACTATGGATTCAACGTCAACTATATGAGCGATAAATATGCCGATTTCTTCCTGTGGCGTTCTCCGAAAGATGTTTATGAGCCGTCGCCTATCGCCAATATGGGACGCGAAGCTAATACATTTTATATCGACCCGTTCTTTAATTTTACCAATCCAAACAACAATACATCACATAAGGTAAAGGCCCGTTTCTATTATCGCGGGGACAATATTGCTGACGGATCAAACAACGATGCATCCATTACAGATATTCTCGGGAATATGGGGACGGATGTCGGTGCCATCACAGGGATCGTGCAAAATGTACAGAACGGTGATTACAGCATGTTCTATCCGATCATCCAACCGGCTTTGCAAGGTGACCTGAACGGGCTGGTAAACGGAACGACCAATATCCTGGGACAGATATTCCCTACAGCTACTACAGCCGATTACTGCGACTTGCTTTCATGGGTTATGAAACGCGGTATTCCAAGCAGTACGTCCGATCTGGTCCCCTGGTTGTCGAATGCGATCAACCCGAAATCCGATCCGGTCAGTATCGACAAGAACTATACGTATTATCTGGATTACCAGTTCAATAAGAAATGGGATAACGGCACACAGATCACAGCCGGCGCCACTTACGAACACATGCGTAGTACCTCGGTGACAACCGGCAACCATGATAGCGATAATGCCGCCATGTTCTTTCAGTACGACCAGCGCTTTTTCGATCGTCTGAGCGTATCAGCCGGTATGCGTGCGGAATATTACCGTGTCGATGATTTCCTGCGCGAAGCAGATACAAAGATATTCGGAACTAAGGTACCGGTAAAGCCGATCTTCCGTGCGGGACTGAACTATCAGTTGGCCGACTATAGCTTTATCCGTGCCAGCTTCGGACAAGGTTACCGTTATCCTTCCCTGACAGAAAAATATGCCCGTAAGGATATCGGTGGTGTCGGCGTATTCCCAAACAATGAAGTAAGGGCAGAAAAAGGGGTGAACGCCGAACTGGGTATCAAGCAGGGATATAAATTCGGTAACCTGATGGGATTCTTCGATGTAGCCGGTTTCTACACACAATATACGGATATGATCGAATTCCGCTTCGGCTTCTTCGATCCCAATTCGTATGCATATGCAAATAGTACGAAGGAAATTCTGGGTATCATCGCACAGGGACAGATGCCGGGTATCGGAGCACAGTTCTACAACGTATCCAAAGCACGTATCTACGGGGCAGAGATAAGTACGAACGGTTTCTATAACTTCAATGCCGACACCAAACTATCCTATAACCTGGGATATGTTTTCATCGAACCGGAAGATGCCGATTACAAGGAGAAGAACGAAATCGAAGCACAGTACAACGATCCTCTCCGTGCAAAAGAGAAATCCAATGATTCCAAATATCTGAAATACCGTCAGAAACATACGGTGAAAGGTGTTGTCGACCTGCAATGGAAACGCCTGAACCTTGGAATGAACGTTACCTGGAAAAGCAAAATGCTGGCCGTCGACTACCTGATGGTGGACGAACGGGAAAAAGAACAGCCGGATGCCATGGAATATATCCGACAACTCCTGTACGGAAATATCGGTGGGGAAACGCTCAATACGTACTGGAAAGAAAAGAATACGGATTACTGTGTAGTCGACCTGCGTGCAGGTGTGAAAATAACGAAGGACGTGTCGTTCCAGTTCATGATCAATAATCTGTTCAATAAAGAATATTGCACACGCCCGATGCTTGTTTCGGCACCACGGACCTATGTGATGCAACTGAATATGTCATTCTGATAAACCACTAATAATTAGAAAGCCCTGCCGACACGATAATCCGGCAGGGCTTAATTTTTTATATCACTTTTCAGTTATTTCAACAAATCTTCGATCACATGCGGATAATGGGCATATTCCAGCGCATGCACCTTGGTAGCGACCTCGTCCGGCGTATCGGTAGGCAACACTTCACATTTAGCCTGAAAAATGACATCACCCTCATCGTAATTTTCATTGATATAATGTATCGTTATACCCGATTCCTTCTCTCCGGCAGCCACTACGGCCTCATGCACATGCATGCCATACATACCCTTTCCGCCATGTTTCGGCAACAAAGCCGGATGAATATTAATGATCTTACCCGGATAAGCACCCAGTAACGCATCCGATATCTTATTCATAAAACCGGCCAGGACGATCAGATCGACCTGATATTCCGCCAGTTTCGCCAGGACAGGCGTTCCCTCCACAAATTCATCACGGGAAAACACAAAAGAAGGAATTCCCTGTTTATTGACACGGGCATGCACGCCCACATTCTTATTATTGGACAAAACAACTGCTACTTTAACAGTTTCACTTTTAGAGAAATACCGGGCTATATTTTCGGCATTCGTACCCGAACCGGATGCAAAAATTGCTACGTTTTTCATATTTTCCTATGTTTTAGTGCACACGAAAAGAAAAAATGTGCAGTTTTCCGTATTTTTAGTGCATTAAATTTGTTTTGTAACATAAAAAATTCTTTTCTTTGCACTGCAAATTTAAAAAGTATATTCGTATTTATTAATCTAAATTGAAAAAGTTATGTCTGAAGTTGCATCTAGAGTAAAAGCTATCATCGTTGATAAGTTAAGTGTTGAAGAAACAGAAGTTACAAACGAAGCAAGCTTTACTAATGATTTAGGAGCAGACTCTCTTGACACTGTAGAGTTGATTATGGAATTCGAAAAGGAATTCGGTATTTCAATTCCTGATGATCAGGCAGAAAAGATTACAACAGTAGGCGACGCAGTTGCTTATATCGAAGCTAACGCGAAGTAATCAATCCTTTTAATTAAAGGTATGGAATTAAAAAGAGTTGTAGTAACAGGTCTTGGTGCCATTACTCCTCTTGGTAATACCCTCGCAGAAACATGGGAGGGTATTATCAATGGGAAGAGTGGAGCCGGTCCTATTACGCAGTTTGATGCATCCAAATTCAAGACACAATTTGCATGCGAAGTTAAAGGCTTCGATCCGTTATCAGTAATGGATCGCAAAGAAGCCCGCAAATGTGACCGTTATAGTTTATATGCAATAGGTGCCGCAAAACAAGCAATCGAAGATGCTGCTATGGACCTGGACAAAGAAGACAAGGACCGTATCGGCGTTATTTTTGCTTCCGGTATCGGCGGTATCAAGACATTTGAAGAAGAAGTTTTAGGATATGCGAAAACAAAAGATACGATCGGACCGAAATTCAACCCGTTCTTCATCCCAAAGATGATTGCGGACATCGCAGCCGGACATATCTCCATGCTTTATGGGTTTCATGGTCCTAACTTTGCTACAGTGTCGGCTTGTGCCTCTTCTACCAATGCGATCGCTGATGCATGCAACTATATCCGTTTGGGTAAAGCCAATGTGATTGTAACAGGTGGTGCTGAAGCTGCTATTGCAGATTCAGGTGTCGGCGGGTTCAACTCGATGAATGCGCTTTCGACTCGTAACGATTCACCCGAAACAGCCTCTCGTCCGTTCAGCGCAAGTCGCGACGGTTTCGTTATGGGAGAAGGTGGAGCCTGTTTGATTTTGGAAGAGATGGAACACGCTTTGGCTCGTGGAGCTAAAATATATGCCGAGATCGCAGGAACAGGATTATCTGCCGATGCATACCATCTGACAGCCTCTCATCCTGAGGGATTAGGAGCGAAGTTAGTGATGCGTAATGCACTGGAAGATGCAGAAATGGCTCCGGAAGATATCGATTATATCAATGTTCACGGAACATCTACTCCGGTAGGAGATGTTTCAGAAGTAAAAGCGATCAAAGAAGTTTTTGGGGATCACGCTTACAAGCTGAATATCAGTTCGACAAAGTCTATGACTGGTCATTTATTAGGTGCGGCCGGAGCTATCGAGGCTATGTTCTGCATCATGGCAATTAAAGATGGAATCATTCCTCCGACTATCAATCATGCAGATGGCGACGATGATCCAGAGATAGATTATAAACTGAATTTCACATTCAATAAAGCTCAAAAACGAGAAATACGGGCGGCATTATCCAATACATTCGGATTTGGCGGCCATAATGCTTGTGCTATTGTTAAAAAATTTGTGAAGTAACGTGTTTACACAACTATACAAAAAGATAAGGCTTCTTAAACACAAGAATAAGGAGCCTTATTCTTCTTTATATAAGATACTGGGATTTTACCCCGATAACATCCACGTTTATGAACAGGCTTTCCTGCATAAATCTTCCTCGGTGGAAGCCAGCGACGGGAAATGGCTGAATAACGAGCGACTGGAGTTTTTGGGTGATGCCATATTGGATGCCGTTGTGGCAGACATTGTGTATAAACATTTTCAAAACAAACGGGAAGGTTTCCTGACTAATACCCGTTCCAAAATCGTTCAACGCGAAACACTCAACCGCGTGGCTGTCGAACTGGGTCTCGACAAGATGGTCGTTTACTCCGCCAAGCTGAGTTCGCACAACAATCACATGTACGGAAATGCACTGGAAGCATTGATCGGGGCAATCTATCTGGATCAAGGCTACAGTACCTGCTACAATTTCGTTGAGAATGTGATGATCAGAAAATACATCGACCTGGATAATATTGCCCGCAAAGAGGTTAACTTCAAGTCCAGCCTGATCGAATGGAGTCAGAAGAACAAGCTGGAGATCACATTCGACTTAATAGAATCATTCACCGACAACGACGGGAATCCAGTCTTCCAGACAGGTGTCACCCTGGCCGATATGCAAATCGGCGTCGGCATCGGTTACTCCAAAAAAGAATCGCAGCAGAATGCCGCCAAAATGGCGGTCAAGAAACTGCGTACCGACAAAGCTTTCCAACAATTCATCTCTGAACTGAAGAAAAAGCAGACCGGCGAAAGTACTGCCGATCATGAGTTTGAGGATCTTCCGGAGGAGGATGCGACGACGGAGCATGAGCCGATACCCGCAGAACAAACGAAGAGTAGCCATATACCCGAATGTATCGACGCTACGATCAATGAAGAAGTCCGGTAATTACTTACCGAACGAAATCCCCATTCTTTCTCCCTGAATAATCAGGTCATTTTCCGGAGTGACCAGTTTCAACTTGCCTGCTACTTCCGACAAGGCTATCGATTCCACCTTATCCCCTTTCATACAAACCATACGTCCGAACTGGCGGTTGGCGATCAGTTCCGTAGCATGTCCGCCTAGCCGGGTGGCCAAATTACGGTCGAAAGGCGAAGGATTACCGCCACGCTGGATATACCCCAGTACGGTATCGCGGGATTCTATGCCTGTAGCTGCCTCTATTGTACGGGTAATGTAGTCGGAAGGACGTTTCTTTTCGGGTGTTGCCACTCCCTCGGCAACGACAACGATCGAATAGGGTTTGCCGCGATGGGCACGGTCGAGGATTGTCTGGTTCACCTTATCCATATCATATCCCAGCTCCGGCAGTAAGATCACATCTGCACCACCCGCCATTCCGGCATACAAGGCGATCCATCCGGCATGATGCCCCATTACTTCCACCACCATCACCCGTTTATGGGAACTGGCAGTCGAATGCAGACGGTCGATTGCATCCGTTGCAATATTGACAGCCGTATCGAAACCAAAAGTTATATCCGTTCCCCAGACGTCATTATCGATCGTCTTGGGCACACCGATAATATTCAGGCCGAGAGCCGAAAGCATACCGGCAGTCTTCTGCGTACCGTTTCCACCGATACAGACCAGGCAATCTAATCCTAATTCTTCATAATTCTGTATAATAACCTGCGGCTTTTCGCTTTCCCCGGAAGCGAGTAACTTACGGAACGGTTTTTCGCGGGAAGTTCCCAGAATCGTTCCGCCTAGATTCAGGATACCGGACAGGCTACGTTCATCGAACGATTGAATATCTTTGTTCAGCAGTCCAACAAAACCACTATGAATTCCGATCACTTCCATGCCATAATGCATTATGGCTGTTTTACCGACACCACGAATCGTTGCGTTTATACCGGGACAATCACCCCCCGAAGAAAGGATACCTATTTTCATTGTTTTGTTAATTATGTATGCAACAAAGATATAAATAAAAAGAGAATGCCTACATTTGCAACCAATACAAATAAAAAGAGCATGGATATTTTAACAAATACAATATCACTACTCTTCCGCCCCCGGCAAAAGGAGATAGAAAAATACGGGCAGGAGACAGACCGCTTACAGCGCAAGCAGTTGCGGTCGCTGTTATCGACTGCACGCAACACGGAATGGGGGTTGAAATATGATTACAAAAATATCAAACGATACGAAGATTTCTGCCAGCGGGTTCCGCTACAGCTATATGACGATATCAAACCTTATGTGACCCGGATGATCAACGGAGAGAGGAATATACTCTGGCCTTCGGTCGTCAAGTGGTACGCTAAAAGCAGCGGTACCACGAACGATAAAAGCAAATTTCTTCCCGTCACCCCGGAAGTTCTTCATAGTTGTCACTACCAGGGAGGCTTCGATACGGTAGCTCTTTATCTCCGTAATAATCCGGAAAGCCACTTTTTCTCTAAAAAAGGATTAATCCTCGGCGGCAGCCACAGTCCTTCCCCAATCAATCAAAAATCCCATTGCGGGGACCTTTCAGCCGTATTATTGCAAAACCTGAGTCCGCTGGTCAACCTGATGCGTGTTCCTGCCAAACGGATTATCCTGATGGATGAATGGGAAAGCAAAATAAAAGCGATCGTCGACAGTACGTGGAATGAGGATGTCAACAGTCTTTCCGGCGTTCCATCCTGGATGTTGGTTCTGATCAAATCGGTACTGAAAAAGACCGGACGGGAATACCTGACCGACGTCTGGCCGAATATGGAAGTATTTTTCCACGGGGGGATCAGTTTCGAACCTTACCGGGAACAATATAAAGCGTTAATTCCTTCGGATAAGATGCATTATATGGAAACATACAATGCATCGGAAGGATTTTTCGGGATACAGGATGATCCTTCGGACCAGAGTTTGCTGCTGATGCAGGATTACGGCGTTTTCTACGAGTTTATCCCCATGTCGGAAGTAGGCGCTCCCAATCCGACCGTCCTGCCGCTGGAAGCTGTAGAAACAGGAAAGAACTATGCGATGGTCATAACAACCTCCGGCGGATTATGGCGTTACCAGATCGGTGATACGGTGCGTTTCACTTCACTTTTCCCGCATAAATTCGTTATTTCGGGAAGAACCAAGCATTATATCAACGCCTTCGGAGAAGAACTGATGGTCGATAATGCAGATAAGGCAATCAGCAAAGTAAGCCGTCAGACAGGAGCTGTCGTTAAAGAATATACAGCCGCCCCGCTTTTCATGCTCGACAAGGCGAAAGGCCGTCATCAATGGTTTGTCGAATTTGAAAAGATGCCGCCTTCCGTGGAAGAATTTGCCACGTTGCTGGATAAAACATTACAGGAATTGAATTCCGACTATGAAGCCAAACGTTATAAAGAAATATCACTTCAGCCTTTGGAAATCGTTGTAGCCCACGAAGGCTCCTTCTACGAATGGCTCAAAGAAAAAGGCAAGTTAGGAGGCCAGCATAAGATACCACGTCTTAGTAATGACCGGACGCATATCGAAGAACTGCTCGCTATCGACAACCGTTTATCCAACCTGCCTCCGGACCGCCAATAACTAAAAAAGAGAATCCTCCCGACAACTCTGCCTTTTCCGGCTTCGGGACGCTTGGACATGAACCTTGATTCCCCAAAAACTCGTTTAAAACGAGATTTGGGTTCCCTAATTAACCGCCCGCATTAGATCATTGATAATCACATAATTACACGTGATTTAATATAAAAAAAATAGAGCTACCCCGTTTCCGTGCTTGACACGGAATCGCAAAAGGACAGGTGGTTTACGACTAGTGCTTTTGCGGCCCTGTGTCAAGCACGGGAACAAGATAGTTCACTTCTGATAAATATTGAACTAACTATGTAGATTCATCTATTAATTATGTATATTTGTAGAGTTACTAACATAAAACACTTAACTATGAAAGAATTAGATCAGAAAGCCATGGCAGAGAATGAAAGACAAGAGTTACAGGACCGGTATATCCGCTTCGACTGGGCAATCAAGCGTTTATTACGCCAGAAGGCTAACTTCGGTGTGCTCAACGGTTTCCTGACCGTCATGCTGCGGGAAGAGGTGAAGATCCTCGAAATTCTCGAAAGCGAAGGCAATCAGGAAAGTGCCGACGACAAATTCAACCGTGTCGACATCAAGGCCAGGAACAGCAAAGGCGAAATTATCATCGTCGAAATCCAGAACACCCGTGAGGTGCATTATCTCGAACGTATCCTCTACGGTGTGGCCAAAGCCATCACCGAGCATATATCGTTGGGTGAATGCTATCAGAAAGTAAAGAAAGTCTACTCCATCAGCATCCTCTATTTTGACTTGGGGGTGGGATCGGACTATATCTATCACGGCCAAAATCATTTCATTGGTGTGCATACCGGCGACCGCTTGCGTATCAACACACGCGATCGCGATGCCGTCGTTACCCGCCTGCCGGCAGAGATCTTTCCTGAATATATTCTGGTTCGCGTGAACGAGTTCGACAAAGTGGCCACCACGCCGCTCGACGAATGGATCACGTACCTGAAGGATGGTACGATCCGTCCCGACACGACCGCGCCCGGCCTTCGTGAAGCGCGAGAGAAACTGAAATACTACTCCATGTCTACACAGGAACGTCATGCCTACGATAAACATCTGGACGCAATCATGATCCAAAACGACGTCCTCGACACTGCCAAATGGGAAGGCCGCATGGAAGGCCTTGCTGAAGGAAAAGCTGAAGGAAAAGCTGAAGGTCTTGCTGAGGGTGAGGCTAAAGGCCTTGCCGAAGGGGAAGCTAAATTACGCCAAACAGCAACCCACATGAAACGTCTGGGTATCAGTATGGCGGATATTACTATGTGTACAGGGTTGCCGGCGGAAGAAATAGAGAAGTTATAGAAAAAGGTTTCACCTTTTTCTATTAATAATGAATAATTGGGGAAAATGAAGATGATTAGATAATAATGAGCCAATGTGGCAATATACCAATTTAGAGGATTGTCTTGATTTCAAATGGGTTTAGCGTCTAATAACCCTGTAAGCCTTCAGAGAAACCGACAGCTTCCCCATTGATACCGGCAGACAACACTCCGTCTTTGTTATCTTCGGAAAAGATTACGTTTGACTTACAACCTGTTGCAAAGCCGTTGTTTATAGGCAAGTTGGCTTATAAGCAGCTTTTCACCCTCTACCCGACGGCTGATTTTGTTTCTCCGAGACGAAGCCGGAAATCGAACAAATGGAAATTCATGCTGGCAGGCTCCTTAGGCCCTCAGTTGGCTCAGAACCTATATAAACTGATTGCTACGCCTCATACCGACAGTGAAGGAAATCCGGATTTACCTCAGCAGGTAAGTACCAGGGAAACATATTATACCTATTTGCAAACCCGTTACCAGGAAGGTCTTTCAGGCGATTCGCTTTCATTGACGCAAATAGCCGGAAATAACCGAGGAAGGATTGTTGAACATCAACATCATGATGCCCCTGTAACGATTGGGCTTTCTGTCAATAAAAAACTGAATGAGCGATGGAGCCTTGAGACGGGATTGCAATATACTTATTTGAAATCAGATTTTGTCACAGGAGAAGGAGCACGTATTCAGGAAACACAAAAGAATCATTATCTCGGACTTCCTCTTCGCTTTTCTTATCGTTGGGGGACTTTCAGAAAGTTCTCGTTCTACTCGACGGCCGGTGTCCAGTTAGACATCCCCTTGAAAGGGAGACTCCATACGTTCCATGTAACGGATAGTGTGCCGATCAGTATCAGCCGTCAGCCATTGGATGTGCCTTGGCAATGGTCGGTGAATACGAGTGCCAGTATGCAGTATCATATCACACCCCGCGTCAGTCTGTATGTAGAACCGACTCTCAATTATTATATACCGGACGGAAGCGAACTGCGTACGATCCGAAAGGAACATCCGGTGACATTCACTATCCCTGTCGGTTTGCGTTTCAGCTGGTAAAAGACAGGCATATATAAAAGAAACGGACCTGACTGTGCAGTCTTTCCCTTTGGTGATTATCATCATTATAGATAATCAAACAGAAAAGAAAGATGCAAGAACGACATATTGACCGTAAGCGTTATTTTGAGGAACAGGCACAGACTTCTGAGAAATACTATCTTCCGTATGTAAAGGGGAAAGGCACAATTGAAGAATTATTGAGTATTAAGAAGACGAGGTGTACTATTGAGATGCTTCGAATACAAAAATTTATAAATCAGAATACATATGCCCCAAAAACTATCAATCATCATACCTTCATACAATGAAGAAAAAACAATCATCACTTTACTTGACAAAGTAATCCGGGTTTACCTGATCAATGATATACAAAAAGAGCTAATCATTATTGATGACGGATCAAAAGATGCCACATCTCGGATAGTAACCGAATATATGCAAAATCATCCTCACGAAACAATTAAATTAATAAGTCATAATATTAATCAGGGGAAAGGGATGGCTATCCGAACCGGAATAGAAAATGCAACCGGAGATTTCATCATTATCCAGGATGCAGACCTTGAATATGAACCGGAAGATTACAATCGACTACTTTCCGTATTAATCACTCGCCACGATTTAGTCGTTTACGGCTCCCGTTTTTTGATGAAAGAAAACAAACACTCGTACATTAGTTTTTATTTAGGAGGATTGTTTGTTACCGCTGTGACAAATATTCTCTATGGCCAGTGTCTGACAGATGAACCCACTTGTTATAAAGCATTCGACAGTAAGTTGCTAAAATCAATCCCGTTAAAATGTACAGGGTTTGAGTTTTGTCCTGAAGTTACAGCCAAAGTCGCTAAACAGGGAATTATAATAAAAGAAATCCCGATCCATTATTACCCCCGCTCAATTTGCGAAGGGAAAAAAATCAGATGGACTGATGGTTTATTTGCGATATGGACACTTCTTAAATATAGATTTACTAATTAAGACATGAAAAATAAGATACAAGCATTTCCTTTCGGAAACAGATTGAAATATTTAACCCTTCTGCTCAAAAATCTTCTGGCAGCAGGTATTGTCCTTCTCTTTCTTGTGAAAGTGGTGGAAACCCGGCAAGGATATGGCTGGGTCTATAAGGGATTACTGAAAGCTAATATGAAAACAATCAAAGCACATCCCAACCTCACAACTGATCAGCGCTTTGAAATAAAGTTGGGATTCAGTTACTCCTATCTCGAATTTATACGGAAAAACACCCCAGATAACGCAGTTATACTTTATCCTGGAAGAGAAAGCTTCTTTCCTGAGAATAAGAAAACGCCATTCAACGGTGATGTATGCAATAAAGTATGGGTGACTCGATTCCTTTTTCCCCGGAAAATAATTCTACAGGAAGAACTGTCAACAAGTCCGTACAAAGATGAAATCTCACATGTTGCAATTGTCAACGGGTTTGGTTTTGATAAAGTTAACTACAAGGTCAACCAATCCTTCGAATATGGTATTTTACCCATTAACCCTTCAAAAAAATAAAAGATATGGTATTATATATAGGAATTATCCTTACTTTTCTATCTGGATTCTTTTTTATCAATTGTTTGTCTGTCTCTTTTTCATTAACAGAAAAAATTGGCCTGTCTTTTCCTTTAGGACTTGTACTGGAAACAATAGCTATGCTGGTTGGTGACCAGTTGGGAGTCTCTTTTACAATTGTAAACCTGTTAATTATCCAATGTATAATTTTAGCGGGGATGATTGCTTTTGTCATCAGATTTAGAAATACCAAAGCTATTCTAAAAATTGCTCCATTTACACAATATGTAAATGGAACGAATCTGATATGGTTCTTATTTATTCTGCTTATTGTCTATATCGAATATATGAATTTCTCAAAATGCATATATTTTCCGCCGTTTGACAGAGATAGCCTGGCTGGATTCGAAACGATCGGATACGTGGCTGCACAGGAACAGACTTATAAAGGATTAAGCCTTTTCGAAGGTAGCTATAATCCTTCAGTGCATGCTCCAGGCAGTTATATTACATATGCTCCATTGGTACAGTTAAGTTATGCTTATATTTATACCCTTGGAGCAAATACATCCAAGCTGGTTCCCGGGCTGATGTATTTATCTTTCCTCTTTGCTTTCTATGGAGCAGCACAACGTGCCACAACGAAAACCGGAGTTGTTATAGCTACTTTCTTTGTACTTATCACTCCAGAAATGATTGCATTTTCATCCTTATCAATGACAAACGTTATACATGCCATTTATGCTTCCTTGGGAATTATCTATCTGGTCTTGTGGTTTAAGGATAGAGATATGAAATATCTGTATTTATCCGGTGTATTACTTGGTGCTAATATTTGGTGCCGCACGGAAGGTGTTGTTTTTATAGTGGCCGCATTATTTGTATTATTTTTAGATGCACTTCACAGAAAACATTATTATGATCTCTTTATATGTGGACTAATAATGATCATTCCAGCTTTGTTCTGGAATAGTTTTATGAAAATAAATGGATTGTATGCCGAAAGTATTGCCATAACAAAACTATTCTGGGATCCTAATAAGTTTAATACGATCAAACAATATATGATAATGTTATATACAAATACTGTTTACTACGGATGGTCGTTCTATTTATTTGCATTAATGGTCATTGCCAATTGTTGGTTCATTTATAAAAAAAGAGATAATGTAGTATTGTTGGTAATGATTGCTGCCGCTTCATTATGTTATATGACAATCCTTTATCAAATAGACTATAAATGGGATACCATAGAAAATGTACTTTCATATTCAGCCAAACGCTTTTTATTTTGTTTCATACCTTTAGTATGGTTTTATAGTCTAACAAATTACTGGGCAGTAAGTGCCTTAACAAAACTCGATCAATATATATCTTATCATTCCATTTCTAAAAAAAATAGCCCTGTCAGGTAGGGTGAAGACACTGTCGCTAGTCTTAACTTAAGAAATTGAAAAACAAGCAATCATCTTCTTACCGGTTAGCTGTCGACAAGTAGCCTACGATATTAAAATGAATAAGAGAAGTACAAACCACCGCCCTGTTCATTAAATGTCGGGGCAACCACCATATTCCTGGCTGCTTTGCTGTTTACTTTACGGGCAATGGCATTGCGGAGGGGAAAATAAGCCCAGTAGGCCAATTCGACGGAAAGGATACCGAAACCGGCACCCGCTATTACATCTGCTACCCAATGCCGGTTATTGTACAAACGGGAACCGGCTACAAACAAAGCTATCGCATATCCTGAATAAGCCAGCACGGGGCTACTATCCTTAAACTCTTTATAGGCCATGTGTGCCCCCAGAAATGCATTAGCCGTATGCCCCGAAGGAAAAGAATACGGACCGCCATCCGGACGTGTCTCCTTTACCGTATATTTTAAAGTACGTGTCATAACAGCATTCATCCCTTCCGCCAAAGTCACAAGCATCAGTTGATCCACCCAGTTATGTTTCTCCTTCCCCATCAGGTCGCAGACAAATACCCATCCGAGCATCCCCCATTCCAGATAGTCGTCCGCCCGTATCTTTTTCACATCGCTTTTCCGGGAGAATAGATGAAAGTCATTCATCCCGTCGATAGCCGTTCCTACCGCCCCGACTGTAATCAGGGAAGCCGGAAGTATCAGATGCTTCGCATTGAATTTATATTCGATAACAGGCATTTTCTGTTTCAGGCTGTCAGACTGTACGACTCCATCCTGTGCCTTGACAGGCAATAAACAGACTATCATTAAAAACATGGAAATATAAAAGGAGGTTCTCATTCCTACAGGCTTTATCTTTTATTCAGGTCACAAAGAAACAAAAAATAACTTATCTTTGTTTCTATATAGAACGATATCCGTTTATAAACAAATTAAAATCATTCATTCCGATGAAAAAAGCTTACAACGGGCTTATCCTATCAGCCCTGATCATTTGTGCAGGACTTCTTTCTTCCTGCGGACAACAAAAAGCCAAACAAGTATCCGGTACAGAACAAGACTCTACCGAAATGGTTGGAAATGACAAAGACGAACATGGCTGTATCGCCTCTGCAGGTTATACATGGTCGGAAGTACAACAGAACTGCATCCGTCTATTCGAGTCCGGCATACGCCTCGAGGCTATCGACGGCAAATCATCCGCTTATCTGGTATTCAGTCCCGATTCACTAAAAGCAGAATTATTCTTTTCAAACGATACTCCCAACGATATACTCGACCGGCGCTCACTTCCGGCCGGCGATTATGCCTGGAATATAGAAGATGACGATACAAAAAATGTACGCCGGGTCGACGGCGTATGGATGATCAGCCAGCGAGGTAAAGAAATCTATCGTCAGAACAAGAAAGATGCCGACAATTCATTAGGTGACATTCAGACACAAACTTATGAAGGCGTTTTGCCTTGCGCCGACTGTCCGGGCATCCGTTACGACCTGACCATCCGCAGCCGCGAGAAAAGCGGAGAAGGAACTTTCTCTCTCTCACAGACATACCTGGAAGCAGAAGACGGTAAAGATGCAACATTCGTCACAAACGGAAAATGCATCACCCTACAGGATATACCGGGAGAAAAGAATGTAACCGTATGGCAACTGGTTTCCGACAACGGGGATGAAGTGATGAATTTCCTTTGTGAAAACGATTCGACAATCACACTGATCGGCGATGATTTCAAGAAAGCGGAAACAGAACTGAACTACAGTTTGAAAAAAGTACAGAAGTAACAGAGACAAGTTCTCTGGCCAAACATTACTTTTTTAAGGCAATCACAAAAAACAGTACCGCCATACCAAACGGATTCCATCCTTGGCCTATAAAATAAAGACTGGTCTTTTGAAATGTTAAGACCTGAGTTTTGATTTCAAAATAAGGGACTTTCATTTATAAAAGACCAGTCTTTTTTTCCAGATCCTACCCTTTCATCCTTTCTTCTGCTCTGCACATTGTTTTTCAAACGATTGAAATAGATGACTGCTGAAACATCATTCAATTATTCGTTTTTTACATTTAAGATTCAAGAATATATTTATCTTTGCGGATTAAGGACCTTCTGAAAATTATGGGTTATGGCGTACGATGAAAACACATTGGCAGGAATGAAACAGTTTTTGAAACTTCTTCCTGATACAATTTTAATAGTTAACAAAGAGGGGATAATTGAAGATCTGCTCAATTATCAGCCCGAAATATCTCTGTCCCTCACGCCACAGCAACAGAAAGGGCAAACCATCCAGGATTTATTCCACTATAAGAATTTAAAGGGAGACTCCGGCAATAAACTGCTGAACGCCTTTCTGGATACGATGCAAACACGTAAACCGAACACCATTCATTACGAAGTGGAGAATGACGGTCATACAGGTTATGCGGAAGGGTATATAATTCCTTTTGAAGACCATACTTTCGGTATCTTCCGGAATATGACCCGACGGATGGAGACTCAACTTGAGATCATCAATGAGAAGAACAAACTGTCGATGGCTTTAAAAGCCGGAAACCTGTCTGTATGGTCTTATCTCCCCGATAGCGATTCTTTTGACCTGGCCGATGAGAATACAGTGCCGCAACCAGGAATGAAATTATGGGATGTAACCAAGCAACTCATTCCGGAAGACAGGGAACGCCATGTCAGGCTGGTCACCGATATCGTTAATGAAAAGCATAAACAAAGTACCGAACAATTCCGCCTGCTGACTCCCGAAGGACAAATCAGGTGGTACGAGATCTACTCGATGGGTATTCACGGAGAAGATGGGAAAATTGACCGCCTGATCGGAACCCAGAAAGATATTACCGACCAGAAAAACAAAGTACAGGAACTTATCGAAAATCGCCAGCAACGTGATCTGCTCCTGCAGATTACCAATATGATCATTTGGGAATACGATCGTAAAACAGATATCTGCACTTCTATCAGAGAATCTTTATTTTTCGATCATAATACGACGCTAAAGGATATTTATGAGACAGTGGCTCCCGAACATCAGAAGATGTATTTAAAGGCATATGATGATATTCTGAACAAACGATCAGAATTAATGAATATTCAGTTCCGGGTAAAAGAGCTGAACGGTCCGTACCGATGGGTCAGGCTGATCGCTAAAGTATCCAAATATGATAAGGATGGAAATGTTCATAAACTGATCGGGACACGTGAAGATATAACGGAAGAGATAGAGCGGGAACAAAGGTTGCGCAACTATATACAACGTAGCGAACTGGCAATCCAGGCCGCCAATATTATACAATGGGACCTGGATATCAAGACACAGGAATATACCCGGCTATATCCTGATCCGGTCGCTCCCGGAAACTTCATCCGGGGATCGTTCAATTTCACGGTTCATCCGGATGACCGTCTTATTTTACAACAGGAACAGGATAAACGTATCCGCGAATGTAAAGGATACAGCAACCTGCATTTACGGATCATGCTGGATGGAGATACGGATTACCGCTGGACAAATACCTTCTCCGTTCCGCTGGAATATTATCCCGACGGAAGTATTAAAAGCGTAACAGGTCTTCTGATCGATATCACACATATCGAAAAAGTAGAGGAAGGTAACCGGATGAAAATGGCTTTCCTCGCCAATATGAGCCACGAAATACGAACGCCCCTGAATGCTATCGTCGGTTTTTCGCAGCTTTTAGCCCAGACCGATGAGCATGAAGACAAAGAAGAATTCGTCCGGATCATTGAAGAGAACAACGACCTGCTATTACAAATCATCAATGATATACTCGACATCTCCAAAATTGATGCGGGGAAGATGACTTTCAACTACAGCGACTTTGATATTACGGAAATAATAACAGACCTGAAGCAGGTTTATAATTCCCATTTATCACCGAAAGTAAAGTTTATCTGTAATCTGCCTTATAAAAAATACATGATCCGTTCCGAAAAGAACAGACTGATACAGGTAATAACCAACTTGCTGAACAATGCGGTCAAGTTCACCTCGGAAGGATCGATCACAATCGGTTATGAAATAATTCCGAAGGGATTGTCTTTCTATGTTTCCGACACGGGAAAAGGGATCGACAAAGAAAATCTAAAACATGTTTTTGAACGTTTCGCCAAATTCGACAAATTTGTACCCGGCACCGGACTCGGACTCTCCATTTGCCAGATGATCGTGAATAAACTGGGAGGTGAAATATCTGTTGAATCTGAATTCGGAAAAGGTAGCACGTTCCGGTTTACGATTGCGTGCGAAGCAAATACTGAAATTAACTAAAAAACTACCGGTCTAAAAGATGTGATCTTTTAGACCGGTAACATTCTTATTAGAAACGAAATAAGACAAATTAATTTTCCACTTTCAAATCCTTTTTCTCATCAAAACCACCATCAAACTGATTATCCTTGATGTCGTAATTGATCACACGCTGGAAGAAGAAACGATGCTTATTCCAGTGGAAAGCCGGATATTGGTTGTTTTGCTTGATTACATTGTTGCGGAAAACCAGTCCGTCTACCGACTTTGCATACAGGATCGGAGCGTCGAATGTTTCAAACTCGTTATTTTCGATCACGATACCGCTGTGGAAATATTTCTTCTGATCTTTCAGGTCTGGGATTTCAGGATAAATAGAAATAATGGCGTTCGTGAACTGGAACATATTCGTCAATGAGTTAATGAACTTGTTATCACGGATCAGGACATCATGACAGGCACCGGTCTCAAACCAACCGTTACAATCGCCGCATAACAGGATGGCGGTACCGGAAGTATGGTCGAAAATATTCTTTTCCACAACGGTTTTCTTCGGAGTACTGAACAAAGAACCACGGGCACGGTTATTACGGATCGTATTGTCGGCAAAATAAACTTCCGGCGTCCACTCCAGGTTTTCGATGCCGAAAGTGCCAACTTCACTAATCGCCGGATCAATGGCCTTTTCAAAAACGATCTCAAACTGTTTGGCCCCATGCGCACCCGGTTTATCCATCGCTTTGATAGAAACAACCTTATTCTGGTCGCCTATAATCTCCATTGTCTTCGAATCGATGAACTGTACGGCATCTCCCGGGAATCCCCATTCAAAACCATAACTCTGTCCATGCATATACTCACCGAGCAACGTCTTGTCGTCTACGCGTTTTTGTATTTTCAGATAGGTGCCGTGCACGTTGATTGCATCATCCATCATACCTTCATACAAACCACCAACGGAAATGATCTTTCCTTTACAGCCGGAGAAATGGGTAGCATCTGCCTGTGTTGTAAAATAACGGGGATCGTTATCACCGCGAAGGCATACCGAAAATTTATCCAGCGTGATATTCTCGCTCATCTGAGCCAACAATCCCATTCCTTCCGCATAATGAACCTGGATATTTTCAAGAATCGTATTCGTATCATAGGAGACAAAAATACCCGGTGTAGGACGCCCCCAGCCACGCATAGCCACAACAGTTCCGGGAATCAGTTTCTTATTATTCCATTTGGCAGATTTGATCACGCGGGGAGAGATCTCGGATACGCCTTTCGAACCGATACTGATATCGCTGGTCGTATAAACAAGACGTTTCGTATCTCCTTCGAAAGCGATTCCCCAGGCAGGTGAATGCTCCCAGCCTTCGCCTTTGGCAAAAAAGACACTGTCACGTATTTCATACTCCACCCACGGAGCTACTTCATACGTTATCGCACCGGCAACCGTATCGTTTTCCAATACTTTTACCTGACTGATATGCGGATTTTCAAAATCAATACTGAAGTTTTTCAACGTACAGTTCTCCGAATTGATCAGTGAAACCGGTAGCATACGCCCGTGGAAGATCAACTCCGAACCTTGCCCGTCGAAAACGATATTCTTCATGTTCTCAAAAGGAAGTCCCACCAGTTTCGGATTGTCCTGATCATGGTTGGAGATGAAATACTCCTTTTGGGCGGCCCCTTCAGGATAAAAATCATAGCGTCCTTTAGGTAGAACGATCGTAATAGTATCGCTCCCGGTATGGGAAGCAGCAATCTGTTCCAACGCCTTTGCCATTAAAGGAGAAGCATTGTCTTTTTGGTCAGGAACAAGACCGAAATTCGACAAATCATAGGGATTCTTCGTCTGGGAACAGGAACAAAACATCACCAGACAGAATAAGATAGCAATAAAAGTTTGAGTGTTTTTCATATTACGTGTTTTCTAAACATTAACCGGACAAATATACGGATTCTTTGCAACTTTGTTGCACCTTGTTTCCTTTACCTTTGTATCAGAAAAACAAATAAAGAGTAAAAAGATATGGGACATTGTAATTGCAACCATTGTCATAACGAACAAAAAAGTAAAGTTTCACCTTATCTTCTCCCGACAATCTCTTTTCTTATGTTATTGGGAGGGATCGCCCTACAGGTGATGGAAGCAGAGTTTTTCAATCAAACGATACGACTTATATGGTATGTGCTGGCTTATCTGCCGGTCGGACTGCCGGTCATGAAAGAAGCGGTAGAGAGTATCCGCGAAAAAGATATCTTCAGCGAGTTTACACTGATGTGTATTGCAACACTCGGTGCTTTTTATATCGGGGAATATCCGGAAGGAGTAGCCGTCATGTTGTTCTACTCTATCGGAGAACTATTCCAGGGAAATGCCCTGGCGAAAGCCCGTAAGAACATAAGCGCCCTGCTGGATGTCCGTCCTGAAACGGCAACCGTCGTGCGCAATAACGAATACTTCCGGACTGCCCCCGCCGATGTGACGCCGGGAGAGATCATTGAAGTAAAAGCCGGCGAACGGGTTCCTCTCGACGGGAAGTTACTAAGCGAGACTGCCGACTTCAACACGGCAGCCCTTACCGGGGAGAGCGTACCGCGTACGATCAGCCAAGGCGAAGAGGTGCTGGCCGGAATGATCGTAACCGACAAAGTGATCCGCCTGGAGGTAACGAAACCTTATAACCAGAGTGCCCTGGCACGTATCCTCGAACTGGTACAGAACGCATCGGAACGGAAAGCTCCGGCAGAACTGTTCATCCGCAAATTCGCACGTATCTATACGCCGATCGTAACCGGACTGGCTTTCCTGATCGTTTTACTGCCTTATTTATATTCATTGATACAACCGGACTTCCTGTTTATTTTCAACGACTGGCTGTACCGGGCACTGGTATTTCTGGTTATCTCCTGCCCTTGTGCACTGGTTATCAGTATCCCACTGGGTTATTTCGGAGGGATCGGAGCCGCTTCCCGGCAAGGTATCTTATTTAAAGGAGGTAATTATCTGGATGCCATTACCAAAATCAATACAGTCGTATTCGATAAGACCGGCACACTGACCAAAGGGATATTCGAAGTACAATCCTTATCAGCGGCCGATCATCTGTCGGAAAAAGAACTGCTCCGCATTATCGCTTCCGTTGAAAGCCGCAGCAACCATCCGATCGCCAAGGCGATCCTTTCCTATGCCCGTCAGCAACAAACGGAAATAGATACGACCATCGAAACAACCGAACTGGCAGGTTACGGATTAAAAGCAGTGATCGATGGAAAGGAAGTATTGGTCGGTAACACCCGCCTGTTGGATTCGGAAGAAATTTCGTTCCATTCGGATGAAAATAAAGTTTCATCCGAGAGAAATTTTATTTTCTCCCGGTTGAATGAGATTCCCGAAACAGTTGTTGTCTGTGCCATCGACAGGCAATATGCCGGTTATATCCTCCTGGCCGATACGCCTAAAGAAGATGCAGCAACAGCTATCAAACAATTAAAAGAATTAAATATTAATAACTTAGAGATATTATCCGGAGATAAACAAATAATTGTTTCTAAATTAGCTACCCGTTTAGGAATCCCGCATGCATACGGCGATCTCCTGCCGGAAGGCAAAGTTGCCCATCTGGAAGAGCTGAAACGGAATCCGGAGAACCGGATAGCCTTTGTCGGTGACGGAATCAACGATGCTCCGGTACTTGCCCTGAGCGATATCGGTATCGCGATGGGCGGATTGGGCAGCGATGCTGCGATTGAAACGGCAGACGTGGTGATCCAGACCGACCAGCCCAGTAAAGTGGCTACGGCGATCCGCATCGGAAAGTTTACACGCAATATCGTATGGCAGAACATTGCATTGGCATTCGGAGTCAAGCTGGTCGTCCTGATCCTGGGAGCCGGTGGTGTCGCAACCATGTGGGAAGCTGTATTTGCAGATGTGGGAGTCGCCTTATTGGCGATCCTCAACGCAGTAAGAATTTTAAGGACAAACAACCCCGACTGATATGGAAGTTTATTTAGACATACTGAACAGAAGAAAGATAAAGCCGACCGCTATCCGTTTGCTTATCCTGAAAGCCATGATGCAATTCGAGCGTGCCTTCAGTTCGCTCGACCTGGAAAACTATCTGGAGACAGTGGATAAATCGACAGTATCCAGGACGATCAACCTTTTTCTGGAGCATCACCTGGTTCATTGTATCGACGACGGTTCAGGCTCATTGAAGTATTCGGTTTGCGGAAACGAATGTAATTGTTCCGTGGAAGAACTTCATGCGCATTTTTATTGTTTAAAATGCCACCGGACGTTTTGTCTGCGCAATATTCCGGTCCCGATGGTGGAACTGCCGCGTAATTTTACGCTGGAAAGTATCAACTACGTATTAAAAGGTTGCTGCGAAGATTGCTCAAAATAGACAAAGACACTATCTTTGCGGTCTGTCTTCCTTCCGGTTATGAAAATACGGGAGAAAGCAAAGCAACCTTTAAAGTATAAAACAGATATGGAACATCCATTAAGTATTTACAACACGCTCACAAGAAAGAAGGAACAATTTATTCCGTTGCATGAACCCCACGTAGGCATGTATGTCTGTGGTCCGACGGTTTACGGAGATGCGCACCTGGGACATGCCCGCCCGGCTATCACATTCGACCTTTTGTTCCGCTATCTTACACATATAGGATACAAGGTGCGTTACGTACGCAATATAACCGATGTCGGCCACCTGGAACATGATGCGGACGAAGGCGAAGACAAGATCGCCAAGAAAGCCCGCCTGGAACAATTGGAGCCGATGGAAGTGGTGCAGTTCTATCTGAACCGCTACCATAAGGCGATGGACGCTCTCAACGTGCTTCCTCCCAGTATCGAACCGCATGCTTCGGGACATATCATCGAACAGATCGAACTGGTAAAAAAGATCCTCGACAACGGATATGCCTACGAAAGCGAAGGTTCCGTTTATTTCGATGTGGAGAAATACAACAAAGATCATAACTACGGGGTCCTTTCCGGTCGCAATATCGAGGATATGCTGAATACGACCCGTGCACTGGACGGACAGGACGAGAAACATAACCCGATCGACTTCGCACTCTGGAAATGTGCACAGCCGGAGCATATTATGCGCTGGCCTTCTCCATGGAGCGACGGTTTCCCCGGATGGCACTGCGAATGTACGGCTATGGGTAAGAAATACCTGGGACAGCATTTCGATATCCACGGGGGTGGCATGGACCTGATCTTTCCGCACCACGAATGTGAGATTGCACAGGCGGTTGCCTCACAGGGCGAGGATATGGTTCACTACTGGATGCATAATAACATGATCACCGTCAACGGGCAGAAGATGGGTAAATCATTGGGTAATTTCATTACACTGGACGAATTCTTTACCGGCGACCATAAAATGTTGAGCCAGGCCTACTCGGCGATGACGATCCGTTTCTTTATCCTTCAGGCCCATTACCGCAGTACGGTAGATTTCAGCAACGAAGCACTGCAAGCAGCTGAAAAGGGATTAAGCCGTCTGATGGATGCTTATAACCATCTGCAGAAACTGACTGCTTCGGACGCTTCGACTGTCGATGTGAAAGACCTTCGCAGGAAATGTTACGACGCACTGAATGACGACCTGAATTCACCGATCGTTATCTCTCATCTGTTCGATGCCGCCCGTGCCATCAACTCTGTAAAGGACGGTAACGCAACCATCTCTGCTGAAGACCTGAAAGAACTGCAGGACGTATTCCATACATTCATATTCGATATCCTAGGTATGAGAGACGAAGCTTCGGCCGGAGGCAACAACTACGAGACATTCGGCAAGGCTGTAGACTTGTTGCTGACTATCCGCCAGCAGGCGAAAGCAAACAAGGACTGGGCTACTTCCGACAAGATCCGTAACGAACTGACCGCCATGGGATTCGACATCAAGGATACCAAGGATGGGGCAGAGTGGAAACTTAGCAAATGATCAACCGGTCAATGTGCCAATATGCCAATTGGAGTATCTTCATTGGCACATTGGCATATTTTCAAATTAGCATATTATCATAATGACTATCAACGAATTTCTTCAGGGCGACAAATTTGCATTATTTGCCGGAGTAGAATTACTGGAAACGGGCAACGGCTATGCCAAAGCGCGTATGGAAATAAAGCCAATGCATCTGAATGGTGGTGGTGTTTGTCAGGGAGGAGCCATCTTTACACTGGCCGACCTGGCTTTCGCAGCGGCAACCAACAGTCATGCGCGGCTCACTCTGTCCATAACTTCCAATATCAATTTCTTCAAAGCCGAAAGCAAAGGCTTCCTTTATGCCGAGGCTCGCGAAGTATTCAGTCACAAAAGACTGGCAAATTGTGAAGTTAATATTACAAACGAAGCAGGTGAACTAATCGCCACATTCAGCGGTTCCGGATACAGGAAAGATACAGAACTGCCGTTCGCCCCGATAGAATAAAAGCAAAATGTCAACGGACAAATAGCTTATCATAGCTTTATATACCTGAATAGCAAACGTATAACGAAACAGGAAGAGATAAATATGTCAACTCCTTTTTTTGTTATACGTTTTTGTTTTCCCTACTTTTGATTTTCCTGAAACTATAAATATACGAATTATGAAACACAAGAAAATCAGAACAACGACAGCTATTCTATGTATCGGAACCATTCTGTGTGCCTGCGGAGGGAAACAAGCCACCCGTCAGGCGGACGAAACAGTTGAAGCTGCCCCTAAAGCACCGGTGATCATCGAGACCAATCATCTGAATCCCGGTGTACAATATACGGAAGAGCGTGGGATATCGCCAGCCAGTCCACCTGTGATCCTGGACTTTACAGCCAAGTTACCCACGCAACCTTTCGCACTGAAGAATCATTTCAGTAAAGTAACCTGTGTCACGTTGAAAAGTCCCTTATCTCCCGAACAGGGAACTTTCCTTTACGATGCCAGCATCATTGTCTCTTACGACCGGGGAATGAGCAGTGCCAGCGGTGTGAATACAAAGATACAACTGCTGGAGAACCGGATCCTGACAAACGATCTCTTCGGTTCTTTTTGCTTTGATTCGAACGGGCAGATTACAGATACACTGCTGATCGCGCATATCGAGGGATTGAAATATGATCCTGCCACCCAGAAACTAGAATTTCATGCCAATAACAGGAAAAGCCCGATTGGCAATATCAGCCTGGAACCGGGAAACCAATACAGCTATACAGGCAGAGATACTGTCAACAACTACAACATCATGGGATGGAAATCTCTTGAAGACGGCCGCCTGGTCGAAGAGATCCGCTTCATGGACGACAAACATTCGACTTTGCTGGCCAGCCTGGACGATTCGACCCTGGTAAACGTATCGAGGAATTTCAGGTCACCGGACATGCTCACGACGTTCAATAAGAACTCATACGATACCCTGTGCATATTCGGGAACTATAATCTCCCGACCGTCAAGTTAAGCGGACCGTATGCATTTCCTGAAAGCAACTGGACTTATAAGAACAAGGATAAATTCTATTTCAGACAGGCATTCAACGATACGATATTCAGTCTTTCCTCTCCTAACCGTTTGCAGCCGGAATATATCCTGCAATTCGGAGAAAACAAACTGACTATAGACAACGGACTGTACGGAGATAAATCGCAGAAGTATGCTATCCAGTCGTGGGTGGACACGGATCATTTTATTCTTATCACTTATTCCAGAAATTACGATTGCCCGAATACCCGTAAAGAGAAGAGCGTATTCTATTCCTATGCTTTATACAACAAGGATACAAAACAGTTATCGCTTATCCAGGATAATCATAGTTACCCGGAAGAATTCCTTTTGCCGACGGAACTGCCGGACGGCATACCTGCCATCTTAGGAGAACTCACCTGGCAGGATAACAAATTGTTCACTTCTTACACCAAAAGAAAACTGGAAGCCTTGCAGAAGATGGATAACTTTTCCAAATTGCCTGCAGAACAACAGGAACGCGTCCGGCAACTGGCCGGGACACTAGGGGAAGATGAGATGATTGTGATGATACTTGAATAATGTGTCAATGTGGACAATGCGCCAATATGCCAATGTGTGGAATACTATTTCCATTGGCATATTGGCACATTATTTTTTATTCATACCGCAACGACCGGGCAGGTTTGCTGAGGATTGTTTTAGCAGTCTGCCAGCCTATGGTCAACAAGGATATCACACACAATAAAGTCACCGGAACAAGGAAGAACCAGGCTTTCCAGTCGGTACGGAATGAATAATGATCCAGCCAGCCATCCATAACCCACCACGACAAAGGAAGTGCGATAACGACCGCTACACCGATCAGGATAAAGAACTCGCGGCCCAACTCATAGAACAACTGTATTTTCGATGCACCCAACACCTTACGTATTCCCATCTCACGCACCCTCGTCGAGCAGGAGAACATCACCAATACCCAAAGCCCCATACAGGAAATGAAAATCGCCAGTATGGCAAAGAGGGCAACAATCAGCCCGAACACCTCATCCTGCCGGTATTGCTGGTCGAAGAACTGATCCAGGAAGAAATAGTCGAAGCTGGAATCAGGGAAATAACGGTTCCATATCTCTTCCGACTGTTTCACCAACTCACGGGGATTCGCATTCTCCATAACGACAGATATATAACGCTGTTTCATCCAGCTCAACTTATTGTGCAAGGCGAACAGAAGAGGCGTATACCCCTTATTCAGCGACTGCTGGTGATAGTCTTTTACAACCCCGATGATCTGCATCGGCTGGTCGACAGTCTCCACGGAGAGACGTTCGCCCAGGGCAGCCTCCGGCGAAGCAAAACCCAATGTGCGGACAGCCGTTTCGTTCAGGACGATATTATAGACATCCCCTCCGAAATCCTCGGCAAAACCACGTCCGGCAACAAACTCCAGGTCATACGCATCCAGATAATACACATCGCAGTTGAGCATTTCCAGCAAACGGGTCTGTTTCGTCACATCGCTCAGGCGAACAATCGACAGGAAGTCGGTCACCTCCGTCCCGGGAACGGCACCGGAAACCGTCACGTTCTTCACAGACGGCAATGCCTTCAACTCCCGTTTCATGGCAGTCAGCTTGGTAGCCATATCCTCACAATGAGCCGGAAATTTCAGCACCAATGTCTGGTCAACACGCACACCCAACGAAGCCTGACGCATATACTGTAACTGTGCATAAACGATCAGCGTGCCGCACAACAATGCCAGAGACGCCGTATATTGCAATACAACCAACACCTTACGGGTCAGCGTCGCATTTTTCGTATGCGTAAATTTACCTTTCAACATTTTGATCGGCTTAATACCCGATAGGATTGTTGCCGGATAGAAACCGGACAGGAAAACACCCAGTGCAAATATCAGCAGCAGCATCCAACCCAAAGAGGTCGTTACCCACACGGAGAAACCCAGATCACGCGATGTCAGGTTATTGAATGCAGGCATCAGCGCCTCCATCAACCCGAGCGCCAGAATAAAGGCAATCCCGTTCGTCACCAACGATTCAAACAGGAACTGAGTAACAATCTGCCGGCGACTTGCCCCCGAAGCCCGGCGTATCCCGATCTCTTTGGCACGCTCCATCGAACGGGCTACCGTCATATTGATATAATTGATCCAGGCAATGCACAGGATCGCCAACGCCGTACAGATCAGGACCAGCATGGACGAACGGTTCCCTTTCGTCTCCGGCTCATAGGCTTTCTGGGGATTCAGGTGGATATCCTTCAAGTTGGTCAGCTGGATTGCCCAGGTTTTATTCTTCAAGGCCTCCTCCGTTTTATATTTCTCTGCCATCGCAGGGAAAGCATCTTCGACCTGCTTCTTCATATCGGCAGATTTCAGGAGGACATACGAATACACCTCATGCCGGTACCAGTATTCATCCATCCATTTCGGAAGTGTTTCATATGAGATCAGCATGCTGTAACGCACATGCGAGTTGACAGGCATATCCTTCATGATACCCGTCACTTCGCATGCTTCCTCGCCGATATTACTGCGGAAGATCAATATCTTTCCGATCGGGTCGGCACCCTTGAAATATTTACGGGCGATACGTTCTGTGATAACTACTTTTTTCGGTCCATCCAGGCAGGTGTTCTTATCCCCTTTCAATAACTCGAAATCGAAGAAGTTAAAGTAATTCTTCTCGGCGTAGCCGATATTCGTTTCACGGTAGAGAAGTTCATTGTATTTAACGATCTGTTCGGGGTAATACTGGCTACCCACACGGGTATAGTCTTCTACTCCGGCCAGGTTGCGTTTCATGGCAGTAGCATAACCTGCCGAGCTGGAAGCCCAGTTGTCGGTCATCTCGCCGTTCTCGAAAAAGCACGCTTCCACACGGAAAATGCGGTCGGCGCGGCTGTGCATATGGTCGTAGCTGTATTCGAAAGCCACATAAGTCAGGATCAGCAGGGCGGCCGCCATTCCGATCGCCAGGCCGAGTATATTGATTGCACTGAAGCCTTTTTTCTTTGTCAGGCTGCGCAAGGCACTGTTCCAATAATTTGATATGATCATATTCGTTGTTATCTGATTATTTGATGGAAATATTGTTTCTATCTTCCGATACGATTTTTCCATCTAATAAGTGGATCACGCGATGGGCATATTTCGCATCCCGCTGTGAGTGGGTAACGATCACGATCGTCGTCCCCTGCCGGTTCAGTTCGCTAAGTAACTCCATTACTTCAACACCATTGGTAGAATCCAAATTACCTGTCGGCTCATCCGCCAGAATCAGGTTACAGTCCGTCACCACGGCACGGGCAATAGCGACACGCTGCTGCTGACCTCCGGACAACTGTTGCGGGAAATGTCCGGCGCGATGGGCAATATTCATACGGTCTAATACCTCCATTACCTTCTTTTTCCGGTCCGCTTTCTTTCCGTTCAGATAGACCAGCGGCAGTTCCACATTCTCGAAAACCGTCAGCTCGTCTATCAGGTTGAAGTTCTGGAAGACAAAGCCGATGTTCCCTTTCCGGAAAGAAGTCAGCTGGCTCTCGCTCATCTTATCTATCTCTTTTCCTTCAAAGTAATATTTACCGGAAGTCGATGAATCCAGTGTCCCCAGGATATTCAGCAGGGTGGATTTTCCACATCCCGAAGGCCCCATGATAGCGACAAACTCGCCTTTCTTTATCTCCAGGCTTACCTCATTCAATGCTTTGGTCTGTACATCTTCCGTTGTGAAGAGCATAGACAGTTTTTCTGTTTTAATCATATTTCTTTGTTTATAAATTATTCACTCCTAAGAATATACATCGGTTTCAGGCGGATGATGCGCCATACCTGCCGTGCGACGGTCCCGAAGGCGATACACATTAACAGGACAAACGCTACTGCATAACTCCACCAGGGCAGTACGATATGGAACGCATAGCCTTCGAGCCAGTTGTTCATCAGGAAAGCAGAGGCAGGAATACCGATCACGGACGCGACCACCGTCAGGAGTAATAACTCACGTGTCAAAACTACAAAAAGATTTACTCTCCCCGCTCCCAATACCTTACGTACCCCTATTTCTTTCACCCTCGACAGGGTGGAGAAAAGTGTGACGGTCCACAGCCCCAGGCAGGCGACAAAAACGGCCAGCAAGGCCGAACCGGCAAACATCCATCCGAAATTCCGGTCTTCCTGATACTGGTTCCTGTTGAAATCGTCAAGATAGAAATAAGAGAACAGCGAAGTTGGGAAGAAATCCCGGTAGGCCTGTTCGATCTCCGCCAGACGGGCCGCATCGGCAGTGCCGTCCATACGGATGGAGATATAAGGTGTCCCGATAAACGGTACGCGTTCTTTGATGAAGAAGATGATCGGTTTGTACGGTACGGCAAGCGACTGCTGATGGTAATTACGGGCTACGCCGATCACCTGGAGAGGTTCTTCCACCACCTCCATCGTCAACTGTCGGCCGAGAGCAGCTTCATTGGAAGGAAAACCCAACAGACGGACAGCTTCCTCGTTCAATACCACTTTATTCAGTTCATCCCCGTATTCTTCCGAGAAACCCCTGCCACAAACCATATCGGGGGAATAAGTAGAGAGATAATCGTAATCGACAGCAAACATCTGGATCAGCTTCACTTCCGACTGGTCGCTTCCATAAGGACGGTTGGTAAAATAATTGGCAACCTCCACGCCCGGAACTGCCCCGGAGACAGTGACCTGCCGGATATATGTCTTTTGTTTCAAGTGCTTTTTAAAGCTCTCCATCTTTGCCGACAATTCATCCGTGAAAGAGGGATATTTCAGAACGACGATCTGCCTCATCGCTGCTGAAGCCGTTTCATTCTGCATATAACGGACCTGAGCTATGACTACGAAAGTCCCGGTTATCAGAATAAAGGAGGCGACGAACTGCACGACGATCAGGACTTTCCGCATCCTATTTCCTTTCCGGCTGTGCAAGAGTTTCCCGCGCATAATATCCGACGGACGGATGCGTGTCAGGAGATAAGAAGGGTATAAACCGGTAAAGAGAGTCCCTAAAACGATAATACCCGACACGGTAACCCAGAACTCCGGCTGCAAAAGAGCATTCTCTCCAAAATCGTAGGTAGCCAGGGAATTGACGACGGGCAGGAGCACTTCCAGCCAACCTAATGCAATCAAGGCAGCCAGGGAATTGACGATCCCGGCTTCGAGCAATCCCTGGAAAAGCATCTGCTTGCGGGATGCCCCGAAGGCTTTACGTACACCGAACTCTTTTCCCCGCTCCAGGAAACGGGCGACCATCAGATTCAGGGCATTCACCCAGCCGATAAGCAACAGGGCGACCGCCATCACCGACAGGATATAGACGGCAGTACGGCTGCCTTTCGTCTCTTTCTCATACGATTTCTGTGGGGTAAGATGAATCTCTCTCAACGGAATCAACTCCACCCGCCAGTCTT
This sequence comes from Parabacteroides sp. AF14-59, assembly GCF_003479515.1. Taxonomy (NCBI): domain Bacteria; kingdom Pseudomonadati; phylum Bacteroidota; class Bacteroidia; order Bacteroidales; family Tannerellaceae; genus Parabacteroides; species Parabacteroides sp. AF14-59. The sequence goes on from NZ_QUHH01000009.1 coordinate 91,201, forward strand.
TATGCTTCAAAGCGGCTGTCTTGTATTTATCGGAGATGGCGGCAAAGGCATCGGCTATCTCCTGCGGATTCTTTCCCGGCTCCAGGCGGACGTAGGTATACACGCCGTGGACATACCAGATATCCTGCCGCTCTTTCGGTATCGTGGAATAGGAAAGGAGGAAGTCGTAATGTAAATGTGAGTTTGCCGGCATCCGGTCGATAATGCCCGTGACTTCAAAATGCTGCTCGGCCGTTGCCGTCCGGAATGTCAGGATCTTCCCCAACGGCTCCGCTTCGCCGAAATAACGGTGAGCAGCACTTTCCGTTAATACGACGGTGTTGGGACGGACCAGCTGGCCTGTCTTCTCTCCTCTTTTTATCGGGAAGTTGAACAATTCGAAGAAAGCGGGCTCGGTAAAGCAATAACGTTCTTCGGCAAATTGTTTATCCTGATAGGTAACGACCTGTTCCCTGTCCTGTGCGGTAAGGCGAACGAACTTCTCGATACCCGGAATCTCACGGCTCATGACCGGCCCGTGTCCGAGAGAGGTAGTGGCCCAGTTGTCGGTCAGTGCTTTTCCTTCATACAGGCGGCTTTCGACACGGTAAATACGGTCACCGTCATGGAAAGAATCGTAACTCAGTTCAAACCGGACATAGAGCAGTATCAGCAGCGCTGCCGAGATACATACGGACAGACCGAGGATATTGATCACCGAAAGTGACTTACGGGCCCGCTGGCTTTTAATGACTTGGGACAGGTAATCCATACTTTTCTTTTTTTATTATCTGATTATAAGACGTTCGTTCTCGCCAAACAGTTCATAGCCTGAAATGATCACTTTCTCTCCGGGTTTCAAGCCTTCGGTCACTTCATAATATTGTGGATTCTGACGACCGATCTTCACCGGACGGCGACGGGCGGTGGTCTCGTCTTCATCTACTACATATACATACTGTCCGCCGCTTGCCTGATAAAAACTACCGCGGGGGATCAGGATAGCTTGTACCGGATCACCCAGTTGCAGGTTCAGGTGATAGGTCTGTCCGGCACGTATATTTTCGGGACGATCACCGGTAAAATGGAGGTCTGTACGGAACTGACCGTCGCGTACTTCGGGATAGACTTTCGTCATTTCCATCTCATAGGTCTTTCCTTCACGTTCGAAGCTGGCGGGTAAGCCGGGCATGACACGTTCTACATAATGCTCGTCGATCCTGGCTTCTACCTTCAGTTCGGGGGTGATTACCTGACCGATGCGTTCTCCCTGGGCGATCGACTGGCCGATCTGGGCTTCCAGGTTACCTAACTGGCCGCTTACGGGAGCTTTCACTTTCAGATTCTCCAGACGTTCGCGAACCAGTGCCAGGCTTCGTTTCATATTCCGGATGTTTTCATCCAGGCTCTCCAGCTGGCTGCTGCGGAAAAGGTCGTCCTGACTGATACGCTGGTCCAGTACGACGAGTTGGTCGCGTGAACTTTCGTAATCTTCTTTCGCAAGAAGATAATCTTCGCGGGCAAGAAGTTGTTTGTTGTACAAACGTTCGTATTGTTTGTAACGGCGTTCTTTCTGTACCAGGTCCTTATTCAGATTGATACGTTCTTGTTTCAGGCTCAGATGCTCCTGCTCCATACTGATACGGGTATTACGAAGTTCGTTTTCCTGATAGGCAAGGTCGGCTTCGCTCTGGAGGATGCCGATATTTAATAGCGGGTTACTCAGGCGGAGGATGACATCTCCGGCTTTGACTTGCGTCCCCTCTTCGATCAGGCGTTCTTCCACACGACCGCCTTCGATGGCATCCAGGTAAATGATACGGTCCGGCAAGACCTGACCGATCACACGGATATAGTCGTTGAATTCACCCTGGATGATGGTGGAGATCGTCAGGCGCTCTTTCTCGACCTTCATGGAGGAAGAAGTATCACGAAAGATAAAGTAAAGCACGCAGACAAGCAGGAAGACACCGCCTGCTACAACGTAAATATGTTTTTTCTTCAAACGGGACTTCCGTTCGATCGGAGTGTCCATGGTGTTGTTATTCATATCTGTATCTATATTTTTATTCAATTACTATTTATAAAAACGACCCGGTACGGTAAAACTCAACCATCCGATGCTTCAGATCATACTGCAACCTGGTACGAACCAGTTCCGCCCTGGCTGAAATATACAGGTTACGTTTCTCCATCAGCTCGAAGACGGAAATCATACCTTCCTCCCACTTTTCCTCATTTTCTTTGAGGGTGGTAGTCAAAGCCTTCAGTTGCAAAGCGGCCTGATGATACTCTTCTGCCGAAGCCTGGAGAGTAAGGCAGGCATCTTCTATCTCTTTATATAAGGATATACGTTGCCGGTCGTTATTATTTCTGACCTGTTGCAGGCGGAAACGTTCTTTCCGGACTGCCGTGAAACGCGATAAACCGCTAAAGATCGGGAACGATACCCGCAAACCGATATACTTATTCCAGTTATTTTTCATCTGTTGTCCAAAAGAGACGATGTGCCCGTCTGCATTACGTTCCGTATCGTAATAGCCCGAATAAAGGCTGAAATCTGCCCGGATCGAAGGGGAGAAAGCACCGGATGCGATCGCCAGCGATTTCCGTGATGTCTGTTCCCGCAGGTCCATCATCCGGAATTCAGGAAGTGCGATCTCCGACTCAGCATAGACGTCCGGAGCCGAATAATTACTGAGGAGTGGCGGTTCATCTCCCTCTGCATCTACATCAGCAATGGATAACGTATCCGAATCACGCATCTGTAACAATTCCTTCAATGCCAGAAACGACAAGCGTTCTGTCTTGTTTTTCACTGTCTCCTGATAAATATCGCTCTGCAACCGGGCTTTCACCTCCTGCAGATCCGACGGGGAACGAAGACCGAGGTCCACATATTCAAGCATCTGTTCATGATACCGTTCACTCAGTTTCCGTTGCTCGGCAGCTAATAGGCTCATCTTCCTGTCAAAGATATACACATAATAGGCATCCATCACCTCAAAAGCCACCCGATTCTCTTCCGCTTTCTCCGTTACGCCGCTCAATTGCCTGTTCAACCGGGTAAACTGTGCCCGGTTGATACGCTTGAAACCATCAAAAACAGGCAAGGAGATATCCACTCCCACCGTGCTTTCCAGAAAAGAAGAGGTGGTGTACATATTCGTCTTCGGGTCTACCGAACGTCCCATCCGTTTTCCGAACGCCCCATTGGTACTGACAGAAGGGAGGAAGTCGCCGATTGCAGCAGTAAAATCCTCACGGGCAATACGGGTATCCAGCCGGCTGTTTTTCAGCGTCAGGTTCTTCTCTATAGCATAACGCATACAGGAGTCGACAGTCCAGGAATCCCGGGCATGTGCTGTGACTACCGAGCCTAAAAGCAACAGTCCTATAGCCCGTAATCCATATTTGGTTGTTATTTGCATTTTCATCATGTAAATAGAAGAGCAAATGGCATGCCACATTTAATCACTTATTGATTATCAATAATTACAAAAAAGAGACACATGTAAACTGTAAAATATATTGACACGCAATTGTCAAATATTTTGACGTCACAGACTAGGTAGTATATATAAGGTTTGTAATAGCCAAGTTTCTTTGATAATGGGATAGTTCACTTTTAGAAAGATTTGAACTATTCAGCAATAAACCATCAGTCATCAATAGGGCTGGTATAGTTACAGGTCCATTTGCCGTCGGTTTTAACCGACGGATAAGTAAATGCTATATCTCTTTGGACTTTAGTCCCATTTAAAGAGTCTCTCTATGTAAAGAGAAATGTGGCTGAAGCCAATAAAGAGAAGCAACTTGTAAACCGTCAGTTAAAACTGACGGCAAATAAACCTGTAATGGCTAAGTCACTTTGATTAAGGGATAGCTCATTATTGATAATTATTGAACTAATAAATAGCATTGTTTCCGCAGAAAACCGATAGAACAGCACTCTATAAAATAACTCTCCTTAAAGTGTCAAATATTTGGACGCTCATTTGCAAAGTATCACGGAAGCCGATACCTTTACAAAAAAATTGACGTATGCAAACCGGAACAGTTCTTATAGTAGACGATAATAAAAGTGTACTGACCTCACTCGAATTATTACTGGAAGACGAATTCGAACGAATTGAAACAACTTCGAATCCGAACCGTATCCTGTCCGTTCTGGATACAATGCCGGTCGACCTTGTCATTCTCGATATGAATTTCTCCGCCGGAGTCAATACCGGGAACGAAGGCTTATTCTGGCTACGACGTATCCAGGAGATAGCCCCCGGACTGCCTGTTATCATGCTTACTGCCTATGGAGACGTGGAACTGGCTGTCAAGGCACTGAAAAGCGGAGCGGTAGACTTTGTGCTCAAACCCTGGGACAATGATGTCCTGCTGGAAAAGATACATACCGCTTTACAGGCTGCCGAGGAAGAACGAATGAAACAGAATGCCGGAAAAGGCGGGATCACCCCTCCCTCTGAACCGGCAATGATCATCGGGCACTCACCTGTTATGATGAAGCTGATCAAGATTGTAACCAAAGTTGCCAAAACGGATGCGAACGTACTGATCACCGGGGAAAACGGGACGGGTAAAGAGATGCTCGCCCGCGAAATTCACCGGCTGTCCCTCCGCAGCCGCCGGGAGATGATCAATGTCGATATGGGAGCCGTCAGCGAATCTCTGTTTGAAAGCGAACTGTTCGGACACGAAAAAGGAGCCTTTACCGATGCCCGTGAAAGCCGTCCGGGTAAATTTGAGGCTGCCAGTGGAAGTACCTTGTTCCTGGATGAGATCGGCAACCTCCCGGTCGGGTTACAGGCCAAACTGCTCGCTGCCCTCCAGAATCGTGAAGTGACCCGCCTGGGAAGTAACAGGAAAATCCCGGTTGATATACGCCTGATCGCCGCCACCAACCGGAACCTGCCGGAAATGGTCGGGCAATCGCTTTTCCGTGAAGATCTGTTCTACCGTATCAACACCATCCAGATAGAGATCCCGCCGTTACGGAACCGACGGGAAGACATTCCCCTTTTCATCGATTATTTCCTGAAAAAATATACCACCCAGTACAAACAAACAGGTATGACGATCCACCCGCAGGCCATGAACAAGCTGGAACGGTACGACTGGCCGGGTAATATACGCGAACTGCAACATACCATCGAAAAGGCCGTGATCCTCGCCGAGAAAAGTGTGATCCGTGCCACCGACCTCTTTATCCGTCCCGGGAAAACCGTCTCGTTCACCGAAGCTCCCAACCTGGGGGAAGTGGAACGGAAGACCATCGAAGCAGCCATCACCCAAAACGACGGGAACCTGACTGCTGCTGCCGAACAACTGGGCGTAAGCCGGCAAACCTTATATAACAAACTAAAACGATTCAACCTGTGAAACGGATGTTCAGCACACGCATCTATCTGAAGATAGTCTTCCAGGTGGTGATCATCGTCATCGTCGCCGGCCTGGGATTAGCCGGTATTGTCAGTGGCAAGGCCATCATCCTGGGATGTGTCACCCTGCTGATCGCCTTATGGCTGATCGGCGTCCTCGTTTATTTCCTGAACGCATCGAACCGCCGTATCCAATTATTCCTGGATGCCATCGAAGATAATGAATCGATGCTTTACTTTCCCGAAAACACCGGACCGGAAGAACAACAACGCCTCCATACGGCATTCAACCGCATCCACGGCCTGATGACGGAAAGCAAACAGAAAGAGTTTGAACGTGAACTGTTACGGAAAGAATACGAATCCTACGATAAACTGATGCATGTCCTGACCCACGAGATCATGAATTCGATCGCCCCGATCGTATCCCTTTCAGGGACACTTCTCTCCTATTACCGGAATAACGAGACGACTAAAAGCTGCGACGAGATCACCGATGCCACGATACGCAAAACGGTACGCGGACTGGATACGATCAAGAGCCAGGGGCAGAGTCTCATGAACTTTACCAATTCATACCGGCAACTTGCCCGCTTGCAGGCTCCTAATCCCAAACCTTTCTCCCTCTCCCACCAGGTCCATAACATCGAACTATTGTTCCAGTCAGACCTGCAACGGTTACAGATCGGCCTGAATGTCTATCTATACCAGGAAGAAATAACGGTGGATGCAGACGAAGAGTTGCTTTCGCAGGTACTGATCAATTTATTGAAAAATGCGATAGAAGCATTGGATGAACAGGATAACGGAGAGATAACACTCGCCGTAAAACAATCCGGCAACACCACCCTGATCGAGATCACGGATAACGGACCCGGCATTCCTTATGATCTGCAGGAAGATATATTCGTACCCTTTTTCACCACCAAAAGCCAAGGAAGCGGCATCGGCCTTAGCCTCTCACGCCAGATCATACGTATGCACGGGGGCGAACTTCAGGTATATTCGCAACCCTATGCCGAAACACGTTTTACGATCTCGCTGCCCTCAACGGCGGGGAATTTCCACACGTGAAGAGAGCGGATAACGCAATCCTTGGGATGACTTGTAATAGACCTCCGCAGCCCCGATCTTCAACTTGGCACGTATCTTGACCGGAATATGGTTTTCGTCATCTCCGATCCATATCTCGGCTGCCGCCTTACTTTGGGTGAATGCATCGTCATAAATATCAATGAAGAAATGACGGGTACGATATTTCAGTGTCTCGTTACGTTCCACAATCTGCTGTCCGGTATAACGGAAACTGATATTGATACGCTCACGCCCGATCGCCACATGGAAAGGGAACTCATCCCCATATTGCATCTTATCCCAATCCAGCGACCGGAGATACATGGTAGCCCCCAGCATATCGAACATATACTGCTCCGAAACGATCATCGTATCGATCTTTGTCCGTGAAGGTGTATACCGATGGGAATGTGCGGATGTCTTTCCATCCTGATAAGAGAATTTCAGATCATCGATCAGATAGTAATCATTCTCATTGACCCGTTTCTCGCTTCGCAGCAACAACATCTCAGGCGAGAAATAACAATCGATCGTATCGCGCATGGAGTAGACCTTCTCGAACATGCCGGAAGTCCGGAACAACAGGCGATAATGATAGGCCGTCTCTCCTTTATAACGGGCATTCTTGACAGACAAAGTGGCCTGCCCCGCACGCGGCATCAGAATGCCCCATTTGAAGTAAAGCTCGTATTGCACCTCCTCACCGGCACTGAAACGCTCTTTCACCGGAATAGTTTGCGCACCGGTCACTTCCGGAAGAAGCAACAACCAGCCAAGCAGGAAGAAACCGATCGCCTTAGAACGGCATTCCCATACTACCACTGCTACTGCGCGAAGAAGACTTCTGTTGTCCTTCATCTTTATAATTTCTTTTCTTCTTGGTTGCCTCTTTAGGCTTATTCTTTGTAATCTCGATAGGTTTCTGTTTTGCCCACGGGGTCGCTTTGACATTCCAGGTCTCTTCCACCTGCCAGTTCTGCATCACATTATACTTCACAGGTGAGTAGAAGACTTCTTCTGGCTGCCGCTTTTCGGCATAATTGCCGGTATCCCATTTACCGTTGTCATTCAGGTCGACCACCAGGCGGACATAATATTTATCCGGCTTCAAGTCCATGAACAGGGCACCCCCGTTCTTTACCTTCGTTTTCCTTATCGCGACATCGCTGCCGTTCAGCAATTCGACATAAGCTGTCGTATCTATTCCTTCTATATTCAGATACAGATGGCCGTATTCATCTTCTTTCTTGATCTTGAACTCACTCGAATATGGTTCGTTCCATTTGTCATAGAGGCTGAATACCGTTGCCGAATCAACAGACAACCGATACTCTTCGCCATATTTCCACGGACGACGGATAAAGTAGTTCAGGGTGTTGACAGAATCCCTGAAAAAGTCGAAATCGACCGGTGTCCAGACCGTATCGACCTTCTGATCCAAATAAAAGACCTCTTTCGGCAGGTCGAGAACCGGTTCATTGAACGTCACGGAAACGGTATCGAACAAGTCCATCGAAGTCGGTGCATCGATCTGCATACCGAGGAAGACGATCGGTTCAGGCTCATCATCTTTCTTCTTTTTCTTCTTTTCCGGACGATGGCGCATCAGGAACTGAAGCGTATCGGTTTGCGGCCGGAGAATATTCAACGAGTCGCTTTTCGGATAGGAAAGTTCTACCAGCAAAGTATCCTGTTTCCATACCATCGAATCGGTCAGCCAGAAATTGACTCCCGTACCTCCTTCCGTTTCCTGTGTAAAGAACCAGGCTGAATCGGCTGGGGTAAAGTTGATCGGCTTCGGCAACGGTATCGTATCCAACGGCGCGTTAAAACGGATGGTCAACAGATTTTCCTGCTGGCGTTCCGGTTTCAGGAGATATTGCCGCATGAAGTTTTCCTTGAACAGACGCAGTTGAATATCGTCCGGGAAATAGCGGGTATAGGCTACTGTCCGGATCGTATCGATGGTCAGGCTGTCTTTCCATAGCGTATCCTGGCGGCTGGTAAGTTCCAGCGAGGGGATAATGATAGAGTCGTTGAATGCGATCTCTTCGCCCGGCTGGTCAAACTTATAGTCGCGGTTGACATCGTTCAGACCGAATATGCGGTAACTGCCCGGAGAGATATTACGGATAGTGAACTCCCCTTTATCGTTTGTTCGTGAAGTACGGTCGAAAGGCAGTTTTACAAAAGCTGAATCTTCCAGGTTCTTATGCAGGCCGACCGTAATGCCGGGCATCGGTTCCAGGTTTTCCGCGTTCAGCAAGACACCTGACACCTCCAGTGTATCGATCACATCGCCGGTAGAGAATGCAAAAGAGAAATTCTCGAACACATTCTTCTCATTATTATCGGAGATCGAGTTGGTGAAGTCGATCGTATAGGTCGTATTCTCTTTCAAGGTATCTTTCAGCTCGACCACAACTTTTTTCCCCGCGGCACGGATTACCGGCAACTGCATCTGCGGCGGCGTAATGATCACATTCTCCGACGGCTTGTCCAGCTGCACCAGTTCATCAAACAGGATTTCCACCTTCTTCCCCTTATAGTTTGTCTGGTTCGGAGCCGGAAGGCTGCTGACAAATTTAGGAGGCGCTTCATCGTAAGGCCCTCCGTTCGGAGAAGCCATATTGGCACATGAATACATGGTTACCAACAGAAAAAGGCCACATACTGCCAGTAATAAATTGTTTATATATCTGTTACCCATTCAATCTCTTTTTATTCAAATGGCAAAAATAGGGAAAAATCCGATGACAAACAGTGATATATACGCTAAATTAACGTAAGTACACCCTAACAAATCAGAAATAAGCAAGTTGCAGCCGACGTACCTAACAGTATCCATACGCATTTATCAGCGTAACTCTACCGCTCGTCTGCATCCGGTAAATATGAACATGAATATGGATTACTTTTTCCCGGAATGAATTAAGCAATAAATCAAAACAGTTTTTCATCATTCCGCGATGATTCTTTGATGACATAATGATTCTAATTACGACATTTAGGTGTTAATATGTAAAACAATATATTGATCTGACAACTCGATAATTTCCTGAAAGGTAACTTCCGGGAATCTTTTTATCACAATAATTAACAATTCATATTTCTTACTTCCAGCTTTCAGTTCGTTTTAAAGAAATTCCCACTTCGTTTAAAACGAATTTTTTTTTGTTTTAAACGGAATGAGGGTTTATTTTAAACAAAAAATCGCGTGAATATATGTTAATATAGTTTTGTTTAGTCCCTTTTTTATCCTTGAATTTTATGTTTTGTAGCAGTTTCTTGTTCTGGAAGCTGCCGGATACGAACCATAACAGTAGTGACATAATTCTCGATGAGATCTTTTATCAAAGAAAAAGTTTCGTTTTATCTATTTTTTTGTATGATTCGAAACGGTTAATCGGGCTATTACGTTCAATATGACAATACGAAAACGGGCTACGTTTGCGTAAAAATAGCCACTACCGTCCTGGGCCCCATAGAAGCTCTTCAGGAACTACTTAAAATAGCATTTTGACAATTTTATTTTTAGCATGTTATATCACAGGCTTCACAATTTCAATACGCAGTCCCAATGCTTCAATAATCCTATAAAATGTACTTACCCCTGGCTCTATCACCCCCTTTTCAATACGTGAAATATAGGACTTGCTGGCTCCGATACGTTTTGCCAATTCTTCCTGTGTCACCTTTTCTTTTTTACGTGCATCATGAATAATTTGCCCCATACAATAAGAATAGGCTTCACGTCTAAAATCGTCACGCTCCGAAGTACCGACTTTACCGAACTTCTGATCCATTATTGTATCAACGCTTCTCAGATTTGCTTCCATAATATTCTTCTTTGATTTTTAACGCTTTATTTATTTCCTTAATCGGCGTTTTCTGTGTTTTCTTCTGAAACCCATTAAACAGGATAACGACCTTACCTTTATCAAAACAAAAAAATACCCGATAAATATTACTATTATATTCAGCTCTTAATTCATACAAGCCGTCTTTAATGTGTTTCACAAATTTTTCAGATATGCGATTTCTTACCTTTAGCATATCAAGTATATAGTATATCTTCTTAGACTCATCTTCGGTAAGGGTATCCATGAAGTCCCAAAAGTAACTTTTGTATGCTACTATTTCTCGTTCACCATACATAGGACAAAAGTATATAAAGTTTAACGATATTACAACTTTCAATAAATAAAAACTTAAACCTTTCAACGTTTCAGATACCTGAACCCGATCCGGCAATACAAACATTTTTTCTTCTCGCAATACTCCCGTTTCAACTGGACAAGCGCCTGGCTGTCTCCGGCATGACCTGTTTTTATCCCCGCCTGAGTAAAACCGGAAACGATCGCATTCTTCTCCGGCGGAAGACTTTCAAGGATATGGATGGCGCGGTCGCAATATTCCGGCTGTTTACTCCTGACACCATAGGCAAAAAGTACCGGTACTACCGTATTTATCAACAGGATACACAAAGAATTTTCCCCCACCTGCTTTTCCTTCCGGACAGAAACAGAGCGGAAGTTATAATGCGTTTCCCAATAAACAGAGGGAGAGACACGAAAGCATTGTTTGATACAGCCGATACTACCCGCAGCCAGTATAACAGAAAACAGGGTATCGTACTGCGTCCAGACAGCAGCCAACTGCGCCAGTTTCAGGCAAGGGAAATTAACCGGACGGATACGCAGGCTTCTGAACTGGGAAGGATCGAGCGGCGTCAACCCGAATTTATGCCGAAGAAACCGGTATTCGCGTTGTAACAAACGGTAATAAGGACAATCGAGCGTTTCATCCAGCATCCCCGCCTGTCCGAACAACATCGCCTCTACCTGCGAATGACTACCGCGTTGTTTTTGAATACAGCGTAGCGGCAGACTTTTAGCCAGACGTTCGAAGATATCGTTATTCACTCCGAAACCGAAGTTACGGGTTAAAGTAATATAAAAGACTTCATTCCAATCACCGCCGTACAGGTCCAGCAAACGGAAAATATCAGCTGTCTTACGCTCCAGCCGCTCCCCCAGCAAAGCATCCAGCCAGGAAGATATATACAACGGTTCTATTTCCGGAATATATCCCAGGCACGGCATGGCCACTTCGCGGTACAACAGCCAGTCTATATTTTTAACGATAGCTTCCGGAACAATCAGTTTTAGTTGGGGGATCGGCTCACCGTCCGTCCGCCTCACCTCACAATCGACACACTCCACAACATGCAGGATAACGGCATCATAAGCTTTGTCTTTATCATGACGATGGACCAGCCAATCGGATGCCCGGGTATGAATCTCCACACTGCCGACCCATAGGGTATCAGCTATTTTTATCTTTGCATTGAAGAAGTCCGGTCCGGCATCGGAATTGAGTGTTCCGGGATCGATAACAGAGACGGGACGACCATCGGTGGTAAGAAGCGGCATTGCCGGATACAGTTTGTATTTCCAAACATAATGTAATAAACGTTCCATATTCTTTTCAGAGTTAAGATTTATGCCACAAATCTAATTCATTTTCTTTATATTTGCACCCCTGAAGGCTAAGTTATTAGCCATATTAATTCATTTTATTCTGAAAAGATATGAAGATTGCACTTATCGGTTACGGAAAGATGGGGAAAACCATCGAGCAAATCGCACTCAGCAGAGGACACCAGATCGTCTCTATCGTAGATATAAACAACCCGGAAGAATTTCAGTCTGTTAATTTCAAGAGCGCAGACGTTGCCATCGAGTTCACGACTCCCGCCACGGCTTTCGATAATTATATGAAAAGTTTCGCTGCCGGCGTTCCCGTGGTTTCCGGGACGACAGGCTGGTTAGACCGTATCAGTGAAATAAAAGAGAAATGTGAAAAGGAAGGCAAGACATTCTTCTATGCTTCCAATTTCAGTATCGGGGTAAACATCTTTTTCGCCCTCAACAAATATCTGGCGAAAATCATGAATAATTTCCCTTCTTACAATATCAGCATGACGGAAACGCATCATATCCACAAGCTGGATGCTCCGAGCGGAACAGCTATCACGCTGGCAGAAGGTATCCTCGAAAACGTAGACCGGAAAGAACGCTGGACGCTGGAAACAGCCGAACAACCGACCGACCTGCCGATCCATGCTATCCGCGAAGGGGAAGTGCCGGGTATCCATGAAGTGACCTATGAATCGGACGTCGACTATATCAGCATCAAGCATGATGCCAAGAGCCGTGCCGGTTTCGCTCTCGGCGCTGTCGTTGCTGCCGAGTTTACTGCCGGGAAAAAAGGCTTCCTCGGTATGGATGATATGCTTAAATTTTAATTCCACAGAATTAGTCTACAAATGAAAAAGTTTTCCAAGAAACAATGGATCAAGTTCGGCATCTCAGCCGTATTGTATATACTCTTTTCGATCTGGATGCAGAACCTCTGGTTGTTGCTGGGATTGATCGTGCTGGTGGATATCTTCCTGACAAAATACATTCCCTGGGGCGCCTGGAAACGGTCGAAGAACCCGAGTGTACGGAATGCATTGGAATGGGTGGACGATATCCTGTTCGCACTGATCGCCGTTTATTTCATCAATCTGTTCATCTTCCAGAACTACCAGATCCCGAGTTCTTCGCTGGAGAAATCGTTGCTTGTGGGCGATTATCTGTTCGTGAGCAAGTTGAGCTACGGTCCGCGCGTACCGAACACGCCGTTATCATTTCCGTTGGTACAAAACACACTGCCGTTCTTCAACTGCAAGTCGTATCTGGACTGGCCGGAATGGGGGTATAAACGTGTAAAGGGTTTTGGACATGTAAAACGTAACGATATCGTAGTGTTTAACTTCCCGGCTGGTGACACAGTTGCCCTGAATGTACAGAATCCGAGCTACGACGAACTGGTTGCCCAGTACGGACGTGAAGCCATCCGGCTGGATAAAAAGACATTCGGAGATGTCATTTATCGCCCCGTAGATAAACGTGAGAATTATGTAAAACGTTGTATCGGTCTACCGGGCGACACGATCGAGCTACGTAACAATCAGGTATATATCGATGGAAAACCCGCCAAGAATCCGGAGAACATGCAGTTTAACTACTTTGTTGAAACAGACGGTTCGCCTCTTACGGAGGAACAATTCCGCCTGATGGAGGTAAGCAAAAGCGACCGGATACTGGCCTCCAACAACGGGTATTTCCAGGATCTGATGTCATTCCTCGGTTTCGAGCCGATCGCACCCGGACAGTTCAACCCGGTTTATCATTTACCGCTCACCAAGAAGGCGCTGGCCATTGCAGAGAAACTACCTTCTGTGAAAAAGATCGTTATCGAGCCGGATGCCTGGTCGGGATCGACTTATCCGGCCTGGTATAAAACCGGTTGGTCACGTGACAACTTCGGTCCGCTATGGATACCGAAAAAAGGAGCGACAATTCCACTGAACGAACGTAACATCGCCCTGTATGGCCGTTGCATCAAGAATTACGAAAACAATACACTGGAAGTAAAAGACGGTACCTATTATATCAATGGCAAACCGGAGACAGACTATACATTCAAATATGATTATTACTGGATGATGGGTGATAACCGCCATAACAGTGCCGACAGCCGTTCGTGGGGATTCGTTCCGGAAGATCATATCGTAGGAAAACCGATCCTGATCTGGTTGTCACTGGATAAAGACCGTAGCCTGTTCGATGGTGGTATCCGCTGGAACCGCCTGTTCCGCATGGTGCACCCGGATTGATAGTTGACATATTGATTCTATGGCAAAACAGACCTTCATATCTGCTGTAAAATGGCTGGCTACGATTGCGTTGCTGGCTGGAGGCGTTATGGCAGTCCGTTACTATTGTATGGAGTCATTCCGTGTATCGACCGATTCTATGGAGGCTGCATTACATAAAGGCGATTATATCCTGGTCAACAAGTTGCCGTTGAAAGATAATCCCGGACGTAACAGGGTGGTTTTATTCACCAGCCCGTTGCTGAAAGATACCGTTTCAAACCCTTTATTCCTGAGTCGTTGTATCGGTATGCCCGGCGATACGATCCGTGTCGGCAACGATGGCTATCGGGTCAACGGCAAACTGATCCCTCATTCCCCCCAATCGCTCAACCGTTATATGGTGACGAAGGCCGGGCAGAACGAGTTATCAGCCGTACAGAAGAAACTGAATATACCCATCAGGGAATGGAAAGAAGAGGCATTCGGCTTCTCCCTCTACCTCACCTCTTTCGAAGAATATCAGATCAGGGAGGAGTTATCGGAAGACACCAATATCCATTTTATAAAAGACCATACGGATAGTTATGAACTGATCGTTCCCCGGAAAGGTAGAGTTTACCGGCTCGATGCAGCCGCATTAACTGCCTGCCGTGAAGCAATCCAGACTGAAGCCGGCGACAAAGCGGTATTCCACAACGGGAAATTATTTCTCGACGGCCGGGAAACAGATTTCTTCTTCTTCGATCAGGATTATTACTGGATGCTTTCGGACAATACCAACGAAGCGATAGACTCCCGCCATCTGGGATTCATCCCCCGCGACCATATCATAGGAAACGCCTGGTTCTGCTGGTATAGCAAAGACAGGCAACGAATTTTTAAACCCGTAAACTAATCATGCAACCTGTATATATTTCATCGGCCTACCTGGGCCCGGTACAACAATACTGTAAACTTTTCCAATTTGAGGAAGTACGAATAGAAACAGCCGAAAACTACCTGAAACAAACCTATCGCAACCGCTGTACAATAGCAGCCGCCAACGGTCCGCTATCGCTTTCCGTTCCTATTATCAAGCCCGACACTCCGAAATGTCCGACAAAGGATATCCGCATATCCGATCATGGGAACTGGCGCCATCTCCACTGGAATGCGTTAATATCTGCTTATAATATGAGTCCTTTCTTTGAATATTATGAAGAAGAGTTCGCCCCGTTTTATGAAAAGAAATTTGATTTCCTATTCGACTTCAATGAAGAGTTACGCAGGTTGGTTTGCCGTTTACTGGATTTGCAGCCGAACATTGTCTATACGGAAACATATATGCCGGAAGTAGCGAACGATTTCCGGGAGATCATCCGCCCGAAACACGAAGGGGAAGATCCAGACTTCATCCCGCAACCCTATTACCAGGTATTCCGGGATAAATTCGGATTCCTCCCCAACTTAAGTATCGTAGACTTACTATTTAATATGGGACCGGAAGGAATACTTATTTTGCGCGATTCCGTCCGCCATTCATAGCAGTTACTTGTTCAGATCTTCAAAAAGATATTTACCGACGCTGAATTTCACACTCAGACGTTTCGGGATGACAACAACCTCACCTGTTTTGGGGTTGCGGGCCGGACGACTATTCTGCTCTCTTGGAGAAAGAGTACCAAAACCTTTCAGTACTATCGGGTCTCTCTGACGAAGTGCATCAGTCGCAACAGAACAAAATGCTTCGAGCATTGCATCTACATCTTTTTTACTACAACCACTTTCAGCAGCTATAGCTGCAATTAAATCTGACCGTTTCATTTGCTTTTATTAATTAAAGTACAACCTTTGTTAAAAAAATTCTCTTGGTAAAATCTCAGATTAGTTGAATATTAATGGATACAAACGTAATCAAAAATATTAAGTATCTACTCTTTTTGCTGATTTATTTTTAATTACGGTATAAAAATAATACTATTCGGCAATATATACTGGAAAATATCCAAAGACAACATAAAATAAAGCTTTTAACTCTATCTACAGACCTTTTACATCAAAAATATTATCTTTGTAGTGTTGTTTTTCAAGACGAATAAAGATTTGTCTTCAACAGTAACCTATGACAAAAAAGATTTCAACGATATTGCTAATTATAATGACAGGATTATTCTCTTGCACACAGTTGAGAGCAGAGATAGACCGGGCCCTGACTGACAGCTTATGCAATGTCCTGAAAAACACGAAAGACCCGGCTCGAAAATTGCCTCTTTTATCTCATTTAGCCCGCCTTTACTGGCAGCAACCCGAAGAAGTTTCTTTTCTTAAAGAACAGATCGATTTATCCACAAAACTCGACTCCATGCAATATGTTTACGATGGATACTCAAGATTATGCCGCTACTATTTCAACAATTCTCAGTTAGACAGTTTAATCTTCATGAAGAATCTACTAGACTCGATCTGTCAGCAACACGAAGCAACACCTCCTGAATATTTTCAGGTAAGGATTATATTATGTAAATATTATCAGGGTATATTAAATTATGAGCTGGCTATCAGTGAAGCATTCAAATTGTTGAATGATGCCAGAAAAGCTCAGAATGACTATGGGTTAATGATGGGATACCAAAGTATCGGATTTGCCTATCAGGCTATGGACCGAAACAAAGATGCCGTTATTGCATACCGAAAAGGGCTGGATTACTTACATAAACTAGAAGACAATCCGGTTTATGAGATACAATATATATCGGAGATGCTCCCTTCGTTTTTGGAAGAAAACCTATTGGCTGAATCCAGGCAAATACTGGACAGATACAACGAACTGTATCAGATCGCAAGCAAATATTACAAGACGAGAGGAATCCCTTACCGATCGGTATGGCATCGGTGGCTTGTCAACAGTTATTATGCTGAATTATATATGAAAATGGGACAGCTCGACAAAGCCGGAAAATATATTAAAGAAGCTGATAAATATGCGGTTAACTCGACCGAAGAAAACATGAAATATCCCTATTATCGCATAAAAGCTCTGTACCATCTCAAAACAAAAGATTACCAAAAGGCACTTGAAGAGATCGACAAGGGATTGGATGTTGAAGTACAGCCCAATTACCTGAAACTAAAGATCGAGATTCTGCTTGCCGACGGACAAAAAGCCAACGCAATAGCAACTTATGAAGACCTGTTCACTTTGGATGCACAGATAAAAACAGAGGCATTCGACCGCCAGATTTCCCAACTCCGCCTATTAAACGACCTGAACGATCAGGAACAGCAAACGTTCGAATTACAACGGCAAAACGATGAGCTGGTAATACAGCGGCAGTTGGTAAAAATGGGTATGTGGATTTCACTGTTATTGTTGGTCCTCTTATCCCTGTTGGTTTGTTATTTCCTGCATTCCAACAAACTGAAAAATGCGTTGCAAAAGGAAAAAGACTCATTGGTGGAACTGGAAAAACAATTACAGATCGCCAAAGAAAAAGCTGAAGAAACAGACCGGCAAAAGACTGCATTCATTGCGAAAGTCAGCCATGAAATACGCACCCCTTTGAATGCGATCGTCGGGTTCTCCAAACTATTAGGTGAAGAAGACGATTTCTACTCAGAAGAGGAAAAGCACGAATTTGCCGGATTAATCAAAAGCAACTTCGAACTGCTGATGGCTATAGTAAACAACATACTCGACCTCTCTTTGCTGGAAGCCGGTAGAGTAAAACCAGCCATAGACGCTTATGATATCGTAGCCTGTTGCCGGGAAGTCATAGAAGAAATAAAGCATCTTATACTCCCCGGAGTAAGACTGACATTTATCCCGCCTGTCGAACAGTATATGTTAAACACAGACAAACAGCGTTTCAAACAAATCCTGATAAACCTACTGGGAAATGCTGCCAAATTCACCCGCGACGGAGAAATTAGACTCACATTCGAAATAGAGCCGAATCTCCACCAGATCCGGTTGTCGGTAACAGACACTGGATGCGGCATTCCCATTGAGAAGCATCCGCACATATTCGACCGGTTCGAAAAAGTAAACGAATTTGTCCAGGGGGCTGGCTTGGGATTAGCGATCAGTCTGCTGATCGCCCAACTGCTAAAAGGCAGTTTATTCATAGACTCCACCTATACGTCTGGTGCCCGCTTTGTCTTTATCCATCCAATCGGACTTACAAACCAATAACAACCAGGAAGATGCAGCATACTTTTTTCAAATATCATCCTTCTATATGGAAAGTAACAGGACTCTTATTGTTACTTTTCGTCCTACCTGCTTCAGCAATCAGAGAACACAAGACAGAGATAGACAGTCTTAACCGTATTTTATCGGAGCATCCCTCTCCCTGCCGGTCGATCCCCGTGTTATCCCGGCTCGCAAAGCTTCATGAACAGAAACCTGAACAAGTCGTATATCTGAAAGAACAAATAAAGGAAGCAGAAAAAATCGATTCCATCCAGGCCGTCTATGCTGCTCTATCCGAAATTTCCGTTTATTATTATAACATGAAAAACGGAAGCGACAGTTTAACTTACTGGGTACAACAGATCGACTCGATCACCCATAAACGCCACGAGTACCCCGACGTATTGTTCAGGGCTAAATCATTGTATTGCCAGGATTTATTATGGAGTGGCAATTATGAAGAATCCATGAACCGCATAACCGATCTATATCAACTGGCAGTAGAGAAAAAGCAAAATTACGGACTTATGCGTTGCTCGGAATGCCTCGGTCAGATTTACCAGGCCATCCGCCGGGACAGTGATGCTGTCGTCGCTTTCCAGGATGGACTCGACCGATTGGAACAACTGGGAGGAGACGAAGAGACCGAACTGCGTTTAATCTCCTATCAGATAGAATCGAACCTGCGAACCGATGCGTATGAAAAGACAGCCGGAATGCTCGCTGCTTATAAAAAGTTGATCGACAAACTAAATGAATTGAATGCCACCAACAACAGCCTGTATGTGGTTGACCGCGAATACTGGCTTCTCTATTCTTTTTATACCGACCTGTATCTGCAAGAAAATAAATTAGATAAAGCCAAAGAAGCCCTCGAAATGGCAACCCGTTTCGAAGGCTGTGAATTTGTGGAAGGCGACTATGCCTGCAGAGTCTATCTGGCCGTAAAATCCCGTTATTATACCCAAACCGGCAATCTCTCTACTGCCTTATATTACATTGACAAACTATTGGAAGAAAAGCGTTTGCCGGAAGTATTACAACTGAAAGCCGATATTTTGAAAAAACAAGGTAAACAAGATGAAATACTGGCACTCTATGACGAAATAGATACCTATAACACGAAAAGAAACAGTGAAATGTTTCTGCGCCAGGTCAATCAATTACGCACCTTACACGATATAAATTTCGAAATCGTATTAAAAGAAAAAATAAAGAACAACCAGAAACAGATCAGTCAGGAACATTATCAACTGATCTTTTTTATCTCACTGATCATCATATTAATAATAATTCTGTATATTCTATACATTTACATTCGCCGGACACAACGTTTGAAAAACGATTTATTACAGGAAAAGGACACTTTGCTGGAGTCAAAAGAGAAACTGATACTTGAAACGATGCGAGCCGATGAAGCCAGTTATATGAAAAGTTCTTTCATCGCAGATATGAGCCATGAGATACGTACACCTTTAAACGCAATTGCCGGTTTCTCCGAATTACTGATAGATGAAGCAACCGAGTCAAAAGAGAAAAAAGAATATTCCGCTATTATCCAAAATAACACGGACTTGATGCTGACATTGGTAAATGACGTACTCGACCTGTCGAAAATGAAGACAGGCGACATGAGTTTCAATTTACAGAAAGTTCCCTTGGCTGAATGTTGCCAGAAGGCTCTCGACAGCATCCGGCAGAGTGTCCGTGAAGGAGTGGCACTGACATTTAATCCGGCTCCGGAACAGGTCATAATAAAAACGGATGCCATGCGCTTGCAACAGCTACTTACAAACCTTCTGGCCAATGCGATCAAGTTTACAGAAAAAGGCGAGATCAACCTAGCTTATAGCCTGGAGGCCGACAGAAAACAGGTACGCATAACAGTAACCGACACCGGGACGGGCGTCCCTCCGGAAATACAGGAAGAGATATTCAAACGTTTAAAAAAACAGGATGACAGCAGGGCCGGGACAGGACTGGGACTTCCTATATGCTATTATATCGCTGAACATTTAAGCGGGCCGGGCAAGATATTTCTGGATACTTCCTATACCGCCGGAGCCCGCTTTGTGTTTATTCATCCTTGTGAAACAGACGTTCCCGTCATCTAACAGGCGTCAGTTTTATCGCTTCCAATAATCTTTCCATATCCTGTGGGAAGACATCTCCGATATTACCGATACGGAAGGTGTCGGCATCCGAAATCTTTCCGGGATAAATAACAAAACCTTTCTGTTTTAGGGCTTCATAAAAAGCCGGAAAGTCAAAATCTGCATGAGGATATAAGAAAGAGGTAATGATAGGCCCTTGTGAAGCATCCGGCAATAATGTCTTGAATCCCAATGCACGCATACCATCCACCAAGGTACGGTGATTCTTTTTATAACGTTCGTAACGGGCAGCAATGCCTCCTTCTTCATTCAGTTCTTTCATTGCCTGGTAAAAGGCACGGACTACATGGGTAGGAGACGTAAAACGCCATTTGCCTCCACCTTTTTCCATCGTTTCCCATTGTGCATAGATATCCAGTGACAATGAACGGGCCACCCCTTTACAAGCCATCAATTTTTCTTTTTTTGCAATGACAAAACCAAAACCAGGAACTCCCTGGATGCATTTATTGGCACTGCTCACCAGAAAATCGATATCTAATTTCTTCATATCGATAGGCACGCCTCCGAAACTACTCATCGCATCCACGATAAACGTGATACCCTTGCCACGGATCACTTCCGCTACCTCTTCGATCGGATTCAGCAAACCGGTCGTTGTTTCACTGTGCACCATAGACAGATGGGTGATACCCGGATTTTCTTCCAAAGCACGGCGGGCAACTTCTCCTGTGATCAGCTCCGTTTCGTGCAGAGAAACCAATACATGGTCGATATGGTAATATTCCGCAATCTGTGCCATACGTTTTCCGTATGCGCCATTCGCAAGGATCAGCAGCTTGTCGGCCGGTTTTACGGCTGCTCCGATCGTTGCTTCTACGCAGTAAGTGCCGCTTCCCTGTAAAAGCACATCGGTATATTCGTTCTCGTCCAGTCCCGCAATAGCCAGTAAGCCCTTACGGATCGGAGTTACAATTCCTTCATTATAATCTTTATCCCAGGTACACCAATCCTGGAGCATGGCTTCGCGTACAGTCTGTGACGTACTCAACGGGCCGGGAGTCAGTAAAAGATAATTTCTCATTTCAATGGATATGTTATGTCGTTGTTTTATCTATTAATTTTCTCAATGCAAGCAGGTAGTTCAGTAATATTATCCAGCACAAAATGGGCACCTGCTGCCAGCATTCGTTCACGCACTTCCCGTTTCAGTTCCACCAGCTCGTCGGCAGAGCGATGGTTGTATTCTTCCTCCGTAATTCCCATCTCGTTACTTCCTGTTACGAGACCGATGCTCCACACCTTCGCATTCAGGCCCTCTTTGATGTCGGCAATCGTATCGCCCACCTTAACGACGTTATCCACAGACGGGATAGCCAGGTCGATCATATTCTTATAGATCATATAAGGTGCAGGACGTCCGGCGGGAACATCATCCGGGGTAACCAGGTTATCGACTTCGTAACCTTTGGCTGCGGCATCAGGACGGACCACATCCATCATAGCCTGTGTATAACCGGTTGTAGAGCCGATCTTTATACCGTCTTCGCGCAACAATTTGATCGTGTCGAGTACGCCCGGTATCGGCGTGGTAAAATTCTTCAGAGAAGCAAACAGATGTTTCTCGAAACTCTGGTACATCTCATTTACATCGGTCATATTCCAGTCGCGGCCATAACGGGCACGGAACTTATCACTGACGTCCGGCATGTTCAGAATTGCTTTGATATGATCAATCTTGAGAAGTCCCATCGGCTCACGTGCCTGACGGTAAGTAATATCGATCCCTTTTTCTTCCGAGAAAACTTTCAGGAAAGCGTTCAGAGGGGCAAAACAACCAAAATCGACGGCCGTTCCGGCCCAGTCCATAATTACACATGAAATCTTCTTCATAACTTATTATTTATACTAATTATTCTTTTATTCCGGCATATCAAATTCAGGCTACGGTGATGGCATTCTGCGAAACGGCTTCAAGTGTCTCTTCCCTGGCGGCTGTCACACCTGTCTCCTTACGGAAACGCTGGTGCAAATATACAAAAGAACAAGCGAAAGTGATACAGCAAAAGATGCCTACATAACCTGCAAGTTGGTTATAAAACAGTGCCCAATCGATATTGGGATTGAAAAATTCTTTCAGGACAAGTACCACAACAGTTCCGGTATATCCCAGGAAGTCTGTCGTTACGATAAAGAAACCTACATTCCCACGGATCTTGAAACAAGCGATAAAACGGTCGAAAAAGATAGTCTGGAATGTCAGATAGGTTATATACAGGCACAAACTCTGGATGAACAACCATACGATAGGTGAAAGCCGGAACTGCTGCTGACCAAAAGAGACGACCGACATCGTAACCATCCCTATCATGATCAGGCCAAACAAGACAGACAGTGCCTTCAAATTATCCTTCACAAAAACCATCAGACCGAATATCCCCAGGATAATCAATGTAACGATACTGTCGACCTGTGCGAAAAGCCAGGGCGAATAGGCAGAAACATCTATGATATTCACCAGAAAGTCTTCCTTAATATCACGCAGAACGACGATAGCGATATTTGCCACGAAAAGCATACTTAAAAAAGGCATATAACTTTTGAAAAGTTCCTTGCGTTGTCTCCCGTTCAATGTTTCGCGTTCAGACTTCATGGCGATATCTTCTTTCGTCGGCTTGGGAAGTCTGTTAAGCGCCCACCCCAGTAAAAGCAACAGAGGAAGTGCCACCGCACCGATCAATGCAGGCATCCAGAACTCGCTGACATGTAAATGATTCATGACATACAATCCGACCGACTTGGCCGTTCCCGAACTGACAACCATGCTGACTCCCAACAGGCTCGCTAGAATATCCGTTACCCGGCGTCCTTCTATAAAACTGAAAATAACTCCCCACATACATCCCAGTGAAAGGCCGTTGAGGAACATAGCAGCCACGTTGAACGGAGTGGAAAGCAATCCGAACAGGATCAGCGACGCTTCCGCCAGCAATACAGATGTCAGGATAAACCTGAACCGCTCTTCCGCTCTTAGTTCAGAGATCAGTTTGATACCGATAAACTTAGAGATCACATATCCCAATATCTGTGAGATCGTCACTACCACCTTATAATCCAGATCAAAAAATTCCGCATTCTCGAAAGAAGCAGCGGTGAACGGCTTGCGAAGTGCATACACCAATGAATAAGATAATAAAGCTGCACCTCCCGCCCAAAGGATAAAAAGGAAATCGGAAAAGCGTTTCCGGGTTGTTTCATTTATCTGCAAAAAGTGATTCATATCATGCTGTCATTTTGTTTTCGGTAGCAAAATTACCCCGGTGATATTACAGGAATATTACTGAACGCATGAATCTATATTATTAATATATAACGATATATCAATAAATTATAAAGAAACATTTATGTAACATTCATGTAACGGAAATGCAACAACCCGGCCGTTATTTTGTACCATATTTAAGAAGATATTACATGATGAACGATTTTCTGGAACTCTACAAAAGAATCGAATATTTAAGGAACAGCGGTATAAAAATGAAAGAGATAGCAGACTGGGTGGGAATGGCTCCCAGTGTGTTGTCATCGCTCTACACAACAGTTTTGCCTGCCTATTTTGAAGGAAGTAAAACGATGCCGCAGGAAGAGGCACTCGATCAGGCGTTGTCGCTGGTCAATAACGTATCCAAACGGCGGCTGCTTTCAGGACTGGAAGAGACTTTGCAACGGCTGGATGAACTGGAACCGGCAGAACGGCATACACAAAAAGGGATCCCCTTTGTCGAATCACTTATCGAGGAAATGTCTCTTTCCGCACGCCAGCTGCCTGATATCTGCGGAGTCTATGCCAGTTACAGCCTTTCTTCCTCTTCCGATTGTCTGAAATGCGAACCTTATCTGATCGCGTTATCCGACAATAAAGATCATATCCGTATCGGACGCCTGAATGCTTACGGAGAAGTACAATGGGGCATCGGTGTAAACGGGAATCCCCAGAATCTCTATTGCCTGTTCAGCGAAAGCCCGGTTCCGCCCCTTATCCTGGTTACACTTTACCTGCAAATCCCCATGTTCAAAAACCCCGGACAATTACGGGGATTGTACCTTGGACTGGATTACAACCGGAATCCGGTTGCCCGCCGGATCGTTCTCATAAAAGAATCGGAAAACACAGATACGGAAGAATTCCTGACAATGAAAAGCGGCCTGATCGCTAAAGAAGATTTCACCCCGGAACAGCAGGCTTATTACGATTATACCTGCCAGACCGGCGATTATATCAAAATGTGTACCGTCCCTTCTCTCCGCATGGATGAGAGCGACCTGATAAAAGAGAAGAAGATGCTGGCCTTATAAAGCCGGCATCTTCTTCCGTTATAATTTCAATTAGAAAACAGCACTATAAGCCATTTTGACCAAGTGCTGTTTTTATTCCTTATTCTTTCTGGAATTTACGGCTAACCTTGATCAGGTTTGCAGTAAATGATACGACATTTTGTGCTTCCTGCACCATATTCAGATAAACCATACTTACCTTAGTACTGCCGCTCTGTCCCTGGATACGTTTCAACTCACCTTTTTTCAGAGCAGTAAGCTGGTTAGTCAAAGCTACAGATTCTGCAATCACATCGTCGAGACGGTGATAATCGTTCTTTTCGATCATCGAGGCGCAACGTTTCAGGTAAGCCACAATACTTTCCGTCATTTTGCCAAAATCTTCTTTCTGGATATCGTTGAGCGGACTGAAGTTATTATCCACATGTTCCTTACTCGGCTCCGTCATACGGCGGATACTGAATATAATCTCACTGGCAAAATCATTCCCTTGATAATAATACAAGCCTTTTTCAACAGCTATATCATGATCCAGGTGGGTCACGCCAAGCGTTCCGACCCGCTTTACCTGTTTCAGGTGGATCTTCTTTTCTTCCACAGCGGCCAGGACTTTACGCAATTCACGCAAATTTTCATTCATAAATCCGTGAACCGATTTATCCAGCATATCGGCAGTGAATAACAAAACTGACTGCAATTCTTCACGGCTATGTTCACGGAACAAAGCAAGCGCTTCGTGCCCGTCGGTAGTTTCACGCAATTTGGCAACTGTTGTATTGACTTCTTCTTTCAATGCCTCTTTCTTCAATCTCTTTTTATAGGCAATCTGATTGCGAACCAACATATAAACGGCTACACCGACCATTGCAACCATAGCAGCAATGCCTCCGAAGTGTATCAACAAAGCAACCAGGAAACAAATTGTAAACGCGGCACCAGCCGTAATAAACCATCCGCCGATCACCGACAATACACCGGTAATACGATAAACGGCACTTTCACGCCCCCAGGCACGGTCGGCCAACGAACTACCCATCGCCACCATAAATGCAACATAAGTAGTAGACAGGGGCAATTTCAGAGAAGTTCCTACCGCGATCAACAAGCCGGACAAAACGACATTGACCGAAGCCCTGACCAAATCGAAGCTGGCTTTATTTTCGAGTATTATTTCATCATTATTGAAACGACTGTCTATCCAATCCTTCACACGAGGTGGAACGACACTTAACAACGTACTGGCCGTATTGTTGCATGTTCTCACCAATACACGGGCAACCGGAGAGGTACCGAAACTTTCATTTCCTTCCGTCTGCCGGGATAAATCGAGCGATGTCTTGATCACGCTTTGTGCTTTTTTGGATGTAGCCAATGCAATCACCATCACCAACCCTGACCCCACCAGGAAATACCAGGGTGTTTGTGCCGGTTCAAGCAGAGAAGTCATCAAAAACGTATCGGTAGTCGTCGTTCCCCCCTGAGCCATCAGGTCTATGTAAGAAGAATATCCTGCCAAAGGAACACCGATAAAGTTAACCAGGTCATTACCAGCAAAAGCAAGAGCCAGAGCAAACGTACCCATCAGCACTACCACTTTAAATACATTTACTTTCAACCAATGAAGGATCTGCATCAGGACAGTGAAACCGATAAAGGCTCCCCAGACGATCGTATCCGTATTACTATAAACAACGTCTTTCAATTCGCCGGTCATAAAAGAACTTTCTTTCAGCCCTTTTATCAGCATGAAATATAAAATGGAAGTAGCAGCTAAGCCACCAAACAGAGCTATAAAATATTTTGTATGTTTCTTATAATTAAATGTAAAGATCAAACGGGAAATATACTGTACCACCGTTCCGAAGAAAAAGGCGATCGCCACGGAAAGGAAAATGGCCAGGATCACCGTAAAGGCTTTGTCTGTATTCAATAAATCTCCGAATTGCAAAGCCCCGTCCGAATGAGCAATCTTGACCAGGGCAATAGCTACCGTACCACCGAGTAATTCGAAAACCAGCGAAACCGTCGTCGAGGTAGGCATCCCCAGCGAATTAAAGATATCGAGCAACACGACATCCGTGAGCATAACAGCCAGCAGGATACACATGATCTCGGAGAAAAAGAAGTGTTGCGGCTGATAGATCCCGTGCCGGGCAATATCCATCATACCGTTTGACAAAGAAGCGCCGACAAAAATACCGATTGCGGCAATTACCATAATAACTTTAAACGATGCGGCCCTCGAACCGATTGCAGAATTCAGGAAGTTTACTGCGTCATTGCTAACTCCGACCGACAGATCGAACACCGCCAGCACAAAGAGGAAAATTACGAGGAACAGATAAAATGTTTCCATAAATGAGTGTTACATATTCGACGACAAAGGTCTGAAACAAATATTTCACATGTGTTACACGGATATTACAAACATATTACAATTGTTAAAAACGCCCTTATTATTAGAACAACACAGAGAAAACACTCGAAGCTCATATTGCTACCACCATAAAAAAATTACGCGAATCGCTCAAACAAGAAAAATAGGCAAGCCACGACTCATTCGGAAATACTCCGAATTCGAAACTATTACCACAACCTGGCATTTTTCCCAAAACTACCGGCAAAGGAAAACGCAATCTGTATCCGACATGAAACCAAAGACAAAGAAAAAGGATGAAATTTGCCTGCCCTTCAACTGAATTTGCTTGATTTATGAAACAAATCATTCTGACAAATGACATACATTTGTTATATAAAACTTATTGGGAAATAAGGGGGTCGGTTAAGTAAGAGAGGGAAAGAACTGGAGTCAAATCCGGACTTTCCCTTTCATTGTTTTTATATTTATCGGAACCAGAATATTTTTTGTTTATCAATAGGGGTATTATCTGAATTTTTGTCTTATTAGTAAAGATGCAAACTCGGTCTATAACCAATATCTTTACAATATCACTTCAATTTTTTCCATTTTTTTCGTTCCTTTACAGTTTCATACTGTAAAGGAACACTTTTTTCATGAAACAAATAACAACCTTATTTCTTATTCTACTTATTACTATTCCGATTTTCGCTGTGCCGGACTCTTCTCCCATTGACTGGAAAGTTTCCGGGCGTTTACTCCTGGACGGTGGCGCATATATTCATTCCCCGAAAACGTTACATGCCGGTACGCATATTTCCGATGTACGATTAGCGGCAAAAGTCCGTATCTATTCATACTGGTATACCAAAATAGATGTCGGCTTCGCAAACAATAAGGTAACACTGAAAGATGCCTTTACCGAATATGGAAAAGACGGGAATTATTTTCGTGCCGGTTATATGCTTGGTTATTATAGTATAGACCAATCGACCAGTACGAACGATCTCGTTTTCAACACAGCCTCTAATGTGTCAGAAACATTTTATCCGGACCGCCGGATCGGTGTATCCTACACCCGCTCCCTTCCTTCCTATTATTTATCTGCAGGTGCATTTTGCGGTGACGGACTCAGTTTCTCCGAAACGACCAGGCCCGGTTATAATTTCTCAGGGCGCGCGGTCTGGCGTCCGCTAAACACATCGGAAGTTTTGCTTCATATAGGAGCGGGAGCCTTATTCAAAGTTCCCGACAAAGATACGAAAACAGGCCTGCAACAAATCCGGTTAAAGAGT
The DNA here is from genome assembly GCF_003479515.1 of Parabacteroides sp. AF14-59. Lineage (NCBI taxonomy): Bacteria > Pseudomonadati > Bacteroidota > Bacteroidia > Bacteroidales > Tannerellaceae > Parabacteroides > Parabacteroides sp. AF14-59. Next base: position 119,632 of record NZ_QUHH01000009.1, read on the forward strand.
AAGGGAGTTACCTACATTCCTTCCCCACGACCGTTGGACCTGGCGTTCGACCACGTAAAAGATCAGATCCAATCGAATATCGAATGTCTCCTGTTCCGGAAAAAGTGGCTTCTGCAAACAGAGTTCCTCTATACAAAAATCCATCAGAAGGATATCCGCCCTTCTTACTCTGCTCATGGAGGATATATATTGGGAGGATTTCTGCTGAAGGGAAACAAATATGCTTATGATACACTGGATGCCGTACCGGTTATGCCACAGGAACCACATTCGATACTTTTGGCCTGTCGTTATAATTATACGAACCTGAATGATTTCAGTAGTCATATTACAGGAGGAAGCCAGCACGATCTATCTATCGGCATCAATTATTATTTCAATACATATATTTCCTCCCGCCTGAACTACGCCCATCTCTGGATGGATAAGTATTCATTATTAGGCAAATGCGGAATCAATATGATGCAGGTACGGTTGCAGGTACGATTTTAGCTATCCATGCAATGTTTTAGTGTAAAAAGAGCTTTTACACTAAAACATTACTTCTTTCATTTATCACTTGCAATAATTCAATACTTCCACATTCGTGATCGTACTCTTGAAATCACCGGCCTTCTCCAACGGGAAAACCAATGTACGGACATAACTCATAGAATCCTTACCTCCGTTAAAGAAACGTTTCTGAATTGTCAGATCTTCCTTCAACTGTCCGTTCACATACAAACGAGTCGATTTTTCGTCACCGCTGATAGCAATTGAAGCCATTTCATCGGGGTAAAACTGATAATTGAACGTATTCAGGTAGCCGTCACGGGCAAATCCGAGCTTTCCTGAAACAGGATCGGAAAGATAAAAAACAGCATCCGGCGAACGGAACAACTCGGTCCCTTTTGCTTCGGGAACAGACTTAATATCGAAAGAAACAGTATATTGATAGCCGATCTCTTTCAAACCGGTTTTCATTCCGGGCTGCAAAGCATCCTGAGTATAAACTGTACGCGGTTTGTTCCCGATCCGCCCGGCCACATTCACCCCCGGTGCTTCGCTTAATGCGACACGTGAAGTATTGAACGTTTCATAAGGCACCTTGCAGTCTTTGCCGGTCCACATCTTGACAGCCAGTGTCTGCATAGCCGGAAAGACACGGTAATGAATATCTTTCGTACTGATTCCGTTACCTGCATGGTCATTCCAAACGGCAAACATACCGCCTTTGATCTGTTTATGCTTTTCTGGGAAAACCTCTTTTCCGATATGTGCCGGTGTCCAGTCTTTATATAACTTCTCCGTATTCAGGTAGTCATAATAATAACCGGCAGCCGGAACGATATACAAATAACCGTCGGGAACGCTGACCAGATCGTATCCCTGTTTGATCATTTCCTTCGGATCTGCATAGCCGTTATACCAGGCATTCATCAATACGTTTTTAGACTTAACAGGAGTATCGCCGTTGGCATGAGTCAAGGCACCCCAAACACAGGCCTGCTTGCCGAAACCTTCAACAAAACGGATATAATGATCGGTGAATTCGCGGAATTTCTCTACAACATCTTTCTTTTTATTGGAATATTCGTCTGTCCCGATATGAACTCTTTTGCCCCTGAACACAGGATTCCGTCCTTCCAGATATTCACGGAACAAGCTGTCGACAAACTGATAAGTTTCCGGTTTAAACAAATCCAGATGATCCATTCCATATTCTTCGCTACCAATTTCCGGACGGTATTGCGTCAAAGCTAAAGAATGTGCCGGGACATCTATTTCCGGAATGATCTCGACACCCAGGCTATCCGCCAGCTCCTGTAAAGCAATAAATTCCTTTTTCGTATAATAACCGTCACGGGCAGTCAGGCCGGGATACGTTTCACACTCCAGACGGAAAGCGGAATAGGTCTTATTCCAGTCATGTTCATAATATTGTTTGAAGGCATTATCATTCAGGTGAACCTGGAATGTATTCATTTTATAATACGCCATCATCTTCACGTAGTCACGCAGAAAATCCATCGGAATGAACTTTCGTCCGCAATCCATCATAAAACCACGGATCGCATAATCCGGATAATCACGCACAGCACCTTTCGGCAATGCCTGATCACTGTTTTGTTCCGTCATCTGAAGGATTGTACGGGTCGCCCAGTATAAGCCCTTTGCTTTAGGAGCAGATATGCTTACACGGTCTGCAATTCTTACAGCATAACCTTCCTCACCCAACTGTCTGTCGCCGGACAATGAAAAAACAAAGTCACCGGCAGAGGCTCTCCCCTGTACAACAGTCAGTTTACGCCCGAACATAGTTTCGTAATCTTCAGCGAACTGATTAGCGACACGGGCAACAGCCGAATCTTTTCCCAACCAAACGATACGGGAAGTGGCAGAGGGTGTAAACATTCCCTGGGCACCTCTCCATTCCTGCAATTCAGGTATCACGAACGGTTTCTCATTATTGGCAGCAAAACTTTTTCCTAAAAAGAAAGTACATGCTGCAACCAGCATCAAATAGCGTCTTATCTTCATCGTATTTTAAATTTAAGCGCACAATATTACAGCTTTTTAATCACCCGGACAAGCCCAGAATAAAGGAATAGTTAAAAGATGACTAATAAAAAGGCGGTTTCTGATTGATTTATTACTTTTGTGCTCAAAAACATATTAATGAGTTACAATTGGAACACACGGACGGAACTTTTGCTGGGTGCCGAACGGATGGAGTACTTATCGCATTGTCATGTGCTGGTTGTAGGATTAGGAGGCGTCGGAGCTTATGCCGCCGAACAGATCTGCCGGGCCGGTATCGGACGCATGACCATTGTCGATGCCGATACGGTGAATGAGAGTAATATCAACAGACAATTGCCCGCTTTACATTCCACACAAGGGATGCAGAAAGCAGAAGTTGTCGGCCAACGTTTACTCGATATCAACCCCCGGTTAAAACTGACGGTACTCAATGAATTCCTGCGTGACGAGCGGACAGAAGAAGTTCTTTCTGCCACAAAGTACGATTTCATCGTGGATGCCATCGATTCACTCAGTCCGAAAGTGTACTTATTATATTATGCTCACAGGCATGAGATCCCAATTGTCTCCTCAATGGGAGCCGGTGCCAAACTCGATCCGTCGCAGGTGAAAATAGCCGATATTTCAAAGACCTGCAACTGTGCATTGGCTAAAGCCGTACGCAAACGTCTTCGGGGAATGGGACTGAACAAAGGAATCCCGGTTGTTTTTTCGACCGAGATAGCCAACCCGGAAGCAGTGGTAGAAGTGGAAAATGAACAATGTAAGCGGACAACTACCGGAACGGTTTCGTATATGCCGGCTATTTTCGGCTGTTATCTGGCTTCCTATGTAATAAGAAATATATAATCAAATGATACAGACGCAGGGCATTACCAAAAGTTTCGGGAATTTACAAGTGCTGAAAGGCATCGATCTCACAATTAATAAAAGCGAGATAGTAGCTATTGTCGGTCCAAGCGGCGCGGGAAAAACAACGCTGCTTCAGATCATCGGAACATTGGATACACCGGATAACGGACAATTGTTCATTAACGGGACCGAAACCGGCAAGTTATCCGAAAAAGAACTGGCCTCCTTCCGTAACAAAAATATCGGCTTTGTTTTTCAATTCCATCAGCTATTACCTGAGTTTACCGCACTGGAAAATGTCATGATCCCAGCCCTGATTGCGCAGGAAAAGGCAGCCAATGCCGAGAAAAAGGCCAAAGAGATTCTTGATTTCATGAAACTATCAGACCGTATGACCCACAAACCGGCAGAATTATCCGGAGGAGAAAAGCAACGGGTCGCCGTAGCACGGGCACTGATCAACAATCCGTCTGTGATCCTGGCAGACGAACCATCCGGGAGCCTGGATACCAAAAATAAAGAAGAATTACACAGCCTTTTCTTTGAGTTGCGTGACCAGATGCACCAGACATTCGTTATCGTAACCCATGATGAACAACTGGCTGCAAACACCGACCGCGTAATACATATCAAAGACGGGGTTGTTTTACAATAAACAGAAAGAGTATAAATTATTTATGGCAAATAAAGAGAGAGTAACTTTCGGCAGTAAAATCGGAGTAATATTAGCAACCGTCGGGTGCGCTGTAGGCTTGGGCAGCATCTGGCGTTTTCCCTATATGGTAGGATCGAATGGCGGTGGCGCCTTCCTGCTTGTTTTTATGATATGTACTGTTTTACTCGGACTTCCTATCATGATCACCGAATTTTTTATCGGCCGTCATTCGCGTAGAAATGCAGCAGGGGCTTTCAAAGAATTGGCTCCCGGAACACAATGGTCGCTGATCGGTTACAACGGGGTTTTAGCAGCTTTCCTGATATTGGGTTTTTATGCGGTTGTTTCCGGCTGGACATTGGAATATATATGGCAGGCGATGACCGGCTCGTTGTCCGGGAAAACAACGGCAGAATTCACTACAGACTTTGAAACATTTTCATCCAGTGCACTCCGCCCTATCGGATGGACCATCGTTTTTATCGCGTTGACCCATTTCATTATTGTCTCCGGTGTAGAGAAAGGGATTGAAAGGGCTTCCAAAATCATGATGCCCGCCTTATTTCTTATATTACTCATACTCTGTATCCGTTCGGTTACTCTGCCTGGGGTGGACGAAGGGTTGGCATTCCTGTTCAAACCCGATTTTGAAAAGATCACCTCTTCCGTCGTTTTAAGTGCGATGGGACAGACTTTCTTTTCACTAAGTATAGGTATGGGCTGCCTGATCACTTATTCTTCTTATTTCGGGAAAGATACCAACCTGCAGCTGACGGCCATACAGGTAACTGTTCTGAATACATTCGTAGCATTACTGGCCGGTATCATGGTTTTTCCGGCTGTATTCAGCTTCGGCATTGAACCGACAGCAGGTCCGGAGTTAGTATTTATTACTCTTCCTAATATTTTCGAGCAACTCCCGTTTGGAAATATCTGGTCATTCATCTTTTTCATTCTGCTGGCTCTGGCTGCACTGACCTCAACCATCTCTTTGCATGAAGTCGCTACAGCTTACGTCCACGAAGAATACCACATGACAAGAAAAAAAGCAGCCTGGATCGTATCTATAGGTGTCGCTATCATCGGTGCTCTTAGCTCATTATCTTTTGGTCTGCTTAAAGAATACACGATCGGCGGCCTGATCCTTTTCGACGCGTTAGATTATCTGACAGCCAAAATAATGATGCCTATCGGAGGTATGATGATCTGTATCTTTGTAGGACTCCGGATCGAGAAGAAAGTACTGAAAGAAGAATTGACAAACAAGGGAACAATTACTTTCTATTTCTTCAATACATACGCTTTCTTTATCAAATACATCGCCCCGGCAGCTATCGGACTTATTTTCCTGAACGAACTAGGCCTGATCAAGAAGATTACCGCTCTGTTTTGAAAAATAAACGCTATAAGTTACTTGTTTATTGGCAAGTAACTTATATCTTTGTAACAGAGTATTCATTTTATATAATACCTCAACTATGAACTGGCGAGATTTACTTTATTTTTCCAAAGGGGAACGTAGGGCCCTGACTCTCCTACTCTGTCTGATCTCTATATCCTGGATCATCTTATTTGTGACGGACAATAAACCGGACTATTTTGCCGATGAAAATAAAAAGGTTACAGAACCGGTTAAAACAACTTTAAATACAATTGCAAAAGGCGCTGATACAGGAAAATGGCAAATACCCTCATCCGGTAGTAAAAACAATTCCTCCCGGAAGAAAAAAGAATTTCATCCGAAAGAAACTAAAAATACACTCGGAAGGAAGCCTTTTCCTAAAACTGAAAAATATCCTGCCGGAACCATAGTCGAGCTAAATACAGCCGATACTACAATTCTAAAAAAAGTACCCGGAATCGGAAGTACATTCGCCCGCCGGATTATTAAGTACAGAGAGTTGTTAGGTGGCTTCTACTCTGTCTCCCAGCTTCACGAAGTATATGGGATCGACGAAGAACGATACAATACGATGAAATCGTGGTTTTCGGCAGATCTGTCATTAATCTGTCAATTAATTGTCAATAAAGTATCCATGAATGATTTGCAAAAACATCCTTACATCAACTACCGGCAGGCCCGCATCATCGGACAATTACGAAAGCAAAAAGGTAAACTGACCGGTTGGGAGAACTTTCAGCTCCTCGAAGAGTTCACCGATGCCGACAGGGAAAGGCTGACACCATATCTGTCGTTTGAATAAGCAAAGAAGTTTATATACATTTGTAAAAAAGAAAACTATGATTTACCTCAAACAAGTAAAACTGACCAATCCGGCAGAAGTAGAAGGACCGGTAGAAGATTTGAAATATCCCTTCCGTGCGGCAGCCGTACGCTATATCGAATCAATTATTTTCCGGCAACCGGTTACTTTTCTGGTCGGTGAAAACGGTGCAGGCAAATCGACCCTGCTGGAAGGCATCATGTTCAAATATGAAGAACGGGATGAAAACAAACAAGGCATGTTGTACGACGGGAAAGAAGCTTGGAAATCCTATTCAAACGTTTTGCCGCAATGCATCCGGCTGATTGAAGAACGGAAACCTTTCGACCATTTCTTCTTCCGTGCCGAGTCTTTTTTTGATCATGCCGCAGAAATCGATGCCAAATCGATGAAAGACATATTAGATTATGGGCGTGATTATTCTTTAGGAGCCTACGGAGGACGGCGCTTACTGGAACAATCGCACGGGGAAAGCTTTCTCAGCACTTTCCTGAACTATGCAGGAAGAAACACCCTCTTTATCCTCGATGAACCGGAGGCAGCCCTCTCGCCTCAACGACAGCTGGCACTATTGGTCAGGATCCATGAACTGGTGGCACAAGGTTGCCAATTGATCATCTCCACCCATTCGCCGATCATCATGGCTTATCCGGATGCAGATATTTATTCCATAGAAGAGGATGGAGCACATATTACTCCGTATGAGGAAACACAACATTATCAGTTAACGAAGTATTTTCTGACCCATACGGAGCAAATGCTCAGGGAACTCGGATTACGGTAAAATCACTTTTCCCAGGCATTCAATATTTCTGCCACATATACATTATGCAAATTGCCAGCCATCGCGCTGTACCATTTTTCATACAAAGCCGGATCGACAAAGCTATTCTTATCCATCTTTGTTACATAAAGCGTTTTGCATTCCAACGTCAGGCGGGATTCTTTAAAACAAGGATTTCCCAATTCTGTAAAATAAGGAGTCAAACCTGTCGCAGCGACCTTGTTTATATCGCGTCCGGATTTTGAACCACATATTTTATGCGCAGCTTTATGCTCTTCACCCAGAAAAGAGAGCGTAAAACATCCCTTTTCATCGACAAATTCACGGGTATAACGCTCCGGACGAATGAATACGAATACAACCGGTTTATTCCAAAGGAAACCTACACCGCCCCAACTGGCCGTCATCATGTTAAACTTGTCTTTGTCACCGGCACTTACCAGCATCCACTCTTTACCGATAATCTCAATAAAATTATCCTTTATCAAAGCGGGTTCAATTGCTTTCATACTTTCTTATCTTTAATTTTTTTCAAAGATACAAAGAATATCATTTACCCGTACTCATCACACCGGAGTCGTTATCGGCATTGTTCAAACGTTTCTGACCAGCCTTATAGGTACGACCAAATGAGAAATTATAGGTTAAAGAAACAACGAACAAACGTGAGCTTTCTTTGATATACATCGCTTTTTTATAAGATGCATACTGGTTCCAGTTTTCCGTCTTTACTTTATAGTTATCAGAGAACGGGTTAATTGCCCCTACTCCCAACGACAGATTCTTATGATTGTAACGCGCCATAAACATCTGAATATTTTCGCCACCTTCCAATGTCTCACCCCAGAACCAGTTCCAGTTCGTATTCATCTGATACATCAGCATGAACTTCTTCCAGGTCAGAGAGGCTTGTGCTTCACAATACCAGTTCGTATACCGATGAGAATAAGTATTCCCGTTACTGATATAATGATTCACACCGCCTGTAAATGAAAACTGCAGGATATCTTTGATCGGTCCGATACGGAACATAGCCGAACCTGTCAAACGCTGCCAGTTCTTTTGATTATCCCAGGTCTGAATGATCTTGTTCCCTTCCTGGTATTTTTCATCCATAATAGGATTAGGAAGATATTCATAGGCTCCGTCTAAATTAGTGTAAAAGATTCCTTTCTGATACTCATAAGTAAGAGCTAGGCGATAACGCATATAAGCTTCCAGTTGCGGGTTACCGCGTTGCAATTGCAAAGAATCGATCACCTGCTCGATTGCACTCAGATTTCCTAAAGAAGGAGAAGAATTACCGACATAACCTCTCAAACGGATAAACGATTGTCCGGGCAAAGCATATTGCAATGTAAATCGCGGATTGAAGGTATAATATTGATAAGAATCATCTGTTCCATCCTGTTTGTAATAGGAACGTGACACACCAACCCCCAGAGTATAATCCAGTTTCCGGGCCTTTCCTTTAAACTCGCCATAAAGAAAACTTTCCGACTGATTCATACGGGTATTATAATCATGTCCGTTACGATACTCATTATTAGAAAATGACTGCGTATGACGGATTCCGGTACTCAAACGGTTCCCATTCCCCAGCTTTTTCTCATAAATACCTTCACCGATCACTGAATATTTATTACCTGAAACCCGGTTATTAATATCCGTCAGCAAATCTTCACCGCGGCTTTCCTGATAAAAGCGATGAGAGGAAGTACGATTATAAGTTCCGACCACATTAAAGACCAATGTCTGATCGTTTTTCAGATTACGCTGATAATATAAATCTAACGCAGGAACCTGATTATCTGAACTATTCAGATCGACCATATCCACATAGTCTGATAGATTTTCCTGATTGGATAAAATACCACGGTAATCCCAATGCGGTTGATGATTGCTCCAGTAGCGGAAGGTGGCATTGAACAAATACTTCTCCTGATCCTGTACACTATAATTCAGATTCAGATTATGCATGAACATACGGCCATGAGCAGGTTCACCTTCTTCTTTCCGGTGTAAAACCGTTCCGTCACCCAAATGGAATATCTCCTCATTATCTCTGGAAAGACCGTAAAAGTCACGCGGACCGATCCGGTAAGAAGCACCGAATTCCGATTTCTTATGATTGATCTTTCCTGAAACCCGATGTTCTCCCCATAATGCATTCACACCCTGGCTCATATCCACACTAAAACTTCCCCCTGTCTCCGGACGGCGAACGATATAATCGAGCACAACTTCCGCATTGCCATAACGCAATCCGGGATTGTCGTGATATTCAAGACGGATAATATCGGAAGGGAGCAATGCCTTGACTTCATCGAGCTCCACTTTTACACCGTTAATACGAAGTTGAACTTCCCCATTTCCCGGTATCTTGATTTCATTCGACAGCGGATTCACCTGTATCTTCGGCAGCATCAATTGTTGCAACAGATCCATCCCGTTGGTAGAAGCCTTAACCTGCCGATCGGACGGGAAAACCAGTTTCCGGTCGGAACGACTACTCGTATTCGAAGCACTGACCGTAACACCGTCTAACGAAACCGATGCATTCTCCATCGGGATATCACCCAATGTCACACTTTTATTAAATCCTTTCAAAGAGACATACTGTGTCTCATATCCCAGACTGGAAACAGCCAGCAAATAATCGCCTGATTTCACCTTATCCAAAGCAAAATTGCCCTTTTCATCGGTAGTTGTTCCGGTAATAAACATTGAATCCATTGTTTGCAGCACAACATTGGCAAACTCTAATGGTTCTTTGTTCTGACTATCCCTGACCAAACCTTTTATTCCTAAATTTTGAGCAAAAGCTCCCTGTACCATGCAGCCCAGCAGCATGATCCCGAATATAATCCGTCTCATAAGTTTATTATTTTTTATCTATTGCAGGGTGGCCTTTCCTGCCTTTCGTTTGTTTCTATTCATAAGACGATGCAAATCGAAAAAAGGTTACAGAATAAAAAAGAAAAAGACGTATATTTGAAGCAAAACGAATAAAATCAATGGATATATTAAATACCTGGATAAATAGCATCAACGACATTTTATGGTCGTATATATTAATAATCATGCTCTTAGGTTGCGCTGTATGGTTCACGTTCAAAACACGTTTCGTACAGTTCCGCATGATAAAGGAGATGATAAAATTACTTGGAGACTCCGCCGGAAAATCTAAAAACGGTGAAAAACACATCTCCTCTTTCCAGGCATTTGCCGTATCGTTAGCCAGCCGTGTAGGGACCGGCAATCTGGCAGGAGTAGCAACAGCTATCGCCGTAGGAGGTCCGGGGGCAGTTTTCTGGATGTGGATCATCGCTTTACTGGGTGCATCCAGTGCCTTTGTCGAATCGACACTGGCACAGTTATATAAAAGAAAAGGGAAAGACTCATTCATCGGCGGACCTGCTTATTATATGGAACGCGGACTCGGATTACGCTGGATGGGCGTACTTTTTGCCGTACTGATCTCCATTACTTTCGGATTTGCATTTAATTCCGTGCAAAGCAATACGATCTGCGCCGCCTGGGAAGGAGCATTCGGATTCGACCACCGGATTCTTGGCGGTATATTAACCGTACTTACCATCCTGATTATCTTCGGTGGTATTCAACGGATCGCCAAGGTTAGCAGCGTTATCGTTCCGGTAATGGCACTCGGTTACGTGGCTTTGGCTTTAGGTATCGTAGTCTTCAATATAACAGAACTACCGGCCGTCATCAAACTAATTGTCAGCAGTGCATTCGGATGGGAACAGGCTATCGGTGGAACCATCGGGGCAGCTCTGATGCAGGGAATTAAACGGGGACTATTCAGTAATGAAGCAGGTATGGGCTCTGCACCGAACGTGGCTGCCACCGCCCAGGTCTCTCACCCCGTAAAACAAGGACTGATACAAACATTGGGTGTTTTCACCGACACATTGATCATCTGTACCTGTACGGCATTTATTATTCTTTTCAGCGGGGCACCGCTCGACGGGAGCGTCAACGGCGTGCAACTCACCCAGCAAGCTCTGACCAATGAGATAGGGAGTATAGGAAGTATCTTTGTAGCTGTTGCCATCCTGCTTTTTGCCTTCAGCAGCATCATCGGCAATTATTACTATGGAGAGGCAAACATACGGTTCATTACCCGGAAACGCAGCATCTTGCTTATATACCGCCTCCTGGTCGGTGGAATGGTCATGTTCGGAGCTTTAGCCAGTCTCGATCTGGCATGGAGCCTGGCAGATATCACGATGGGAACGATGACTATCTGCAACCTGATTGCCATATCCTTACTCAGCCGCCAGGCATTCCTTCTGCTGAAAGATTATGTCGCACAAAAACGGAAAGGAATAAAAAGTCCGGTATTCGATAAAAACAGTATCCCGGAATTAAAAGACAAAGCGGAATGCTGGTAACAGGATCATTGATAGATCAGACTGAATAAACGTTCCGGCGCAAAGACTTCATTTGCGACTTCCTGAATGTTTTCAACCGTAAGGTTTTCGACCCGGGCAAAGACCTCCGGCAACGTATCATACCGGTTGTAATGCAGGAAGCTTTTCCCCAATCCCAGGAAAAGCCCTTCCTTATTATCTCCGGAAACGCCCAACTGGCCGATCACCTGTTTCTTAGCTGCTGCCAGTTGTGTCGCAGACAATTTGTTGTCCCGTATTTTTTCCAGTTCTTTATATACCAGACGTAAAGCCTTTTCCATATTCTTGGGGTCCGTTCCGAAATAAATACTGGCTAACCCTGTATCCGTATAAGATGTGACATTCGATTCGACGTTATAAACCAGTCCGTGTTTTTCCCGAAGCGATACATTCAGACGGTTATTCATACCCGGTCCACCCAGCATATTGTTCAGGAGGAACAACGGGATCCGCTTTTCGTCATGCAGGCTATAGGCACGGCTGCCGATCAGCACATGTGCCTGATGCGTATCCTTACTGATTTTCTTCACACAAGGCGTTATGGCATCAGGAGCGATCCGGTTACGCGGAGCTACCGGAAAGGCAATATCCGACAAAAGTCCTTCGGCCATCTTCACGATTTTATTGAAATCAACCCGTCCCATCGAAAAGAATACCATATTTTCCGGTGCATAGAAACGGCGCATGAAGGAACGTCCGGATTCAGAGTTAAATGTCAACAGAGAGGCCTCGTCGCCCAATATATTATGTCCTAAAGCGTGTCCGTCATAAAGCAGGTTTTCAAATTCATCGAAGATAAGTTCCGATGGGCTATCCTCATAGGAGTTTATTTCATCCAGGATCACATCGACCTCTTTTTCAATCTCTTGCTGCGGAAACTGGGAATGAAAGATCAGGTCTGTCAACAATTCAAATGCCCGCTGATAATGTTCTTCCATGAAGATGGAATAAACGAATGTCTCTTCTTTCGTCGTATAGGCATTCAGCTCGCCACCAACATTTTCCATCCGGTTCAGAATATGCCATGCTTTGCGTTTTTCAGTACCTTTAAACATCATATGTTCCACGAAATGAGCCAGACCGAACTCATTCGCTTCTTCATCGCGAGTTCCGGCATTCACGGCAAATCCACAGTACGAAACCGGCGATTCCATCGGCAAGTGTACCATACGAAGACCATTGGATAAAATATGTGAGAAGTAATGCATTGTTTTCTTTTTGCTTTATTGACCTGCAAAAATACAACAAATAAAGAGATAGGGGAAGAATGAAGAAAAAATTCTACAATAATATCCTTATAAATTTCAGCTGATAGTAAATACAAAACCATCATAGCCTATGTGCACGTAATATTCATATCCTGTGCATAAAGAATGATGGAAATGTATTCCACTATCATAATAAAACTAAATAGAGGCAGATAATCTAATCAGCAGAATGCAATTTGCAACTAATTATAAAGAAATTATCTCATAATCTAATAAATCTCTTTTGTCTATATTTATTGTTGGTAATTTGTTAACAAAATCTTTCAAGCCATACAAATTAAGAGTTCTATCATAGTTATATATAGACAAACCACATTTTACTGCTTTAGGAAGAGAAATAGAAACTCCATTTTCATCAATGTCAATGTCTGATGACTGCCTTGCACTAGAATACATTTCTTTGATAAAATCTCTTCTTATTATCAATCCATTAGATTCTTTTGTTTTAATCCCATTATATAATAAATAAATTGTATTATTTTCTTTATCAAGGAATTTAGAAAATAGCCCTTCCTTATAAAATCCTAGTTGGAAACAATTATTAGGAGGTATTGGAATTGTATCATTTGCAAAAGATTTATTAACAATTTTCAAACCATAAACCTTACTTTTTTCATTTGCGATCTGTCGTATATATTCCTGTTTTTTTGATTCAGAAACAGGAGTTATATTCTTAAGATCAATCAATACTCTGTCCTCATTTTTTGTCACCAACGAAGTTATTAACAATGTAATTCCTTGTATATCCCGACGCAAGACTTCAATATAGGGTTCTTGCACTTTCATTGGCTGCTCAATAGATCGCCCATAAAGATAATCACTAATATGTTGTTCTATATTTTTTTCCAATACAAAATTAGATACTGGCATTAGACCTTCAGACTCTATATCTATCATTCTATACGAATCAGGTGAAGCCATAGAAGACATCCAACTACTTAAATCTATATTAATTTGCGTCAAACCCTGTGGAGTTGAAAAAGTTGGGAAAGACAAATTCCCCCCTATTGCTTTGACAGACAAAGTAAAACTAGTTATTTTTTTCGACATTTTTGTCTCATCATAATAATGAAGTCCAATTCCTAAGTTTGCACTACCACTGATATCTTTCTTCGGTCCGTATGAAGCATTTATATCATTCTCAATATTTTTCTCTTTAGTTTCTACTAAATCGTTTGATGTATATATTCCAGAATAGATAGCAGAAACTCGTCCTCCTGTATAAAAGTCTTTTAAAACTAAAGCCCCATACTCTTTTACAAACTCTGCCATAGTTATTGAATACAATTCATTCCTAAACGAAGGATTCAAATAACCCAATTTAATCATATTCAAAGCATTTGAACTTGTCTCTAAATTATATTTTTTACCGAGAACCTCTGCACTAAATTCACCATATACCCTATTTGTTTCATTAGCAACATCTTTTCCATATATATTTTCGATAGTTCCTTTATTTCCAATAGAAAATAATTTTAAATTTAGACTTACACCATGAGTTACTTTTTCAGAATCCTTTGATTTATGGGAATATCTATCAAAATTTGCATAAGAAAAGACATTTGATGTTTGAATTCCAAGATTTCTTTCTTTAACATAAAAATCATCATACTCTTCTTTTAATTTTTTTATATTAACAATAGGAATTCCTACGTTCTGAGCAGTTCCCAATGGAAAATATTGTAGCTTATATGTACAACCCAAGAAGTCCTCATTGGAGGACGTAGCAAATGGCATTACAGCACCTTTTGTTTTATTACGCAAAGGAAATTCTAATGGAAATTTAGGATCTCTTTCTTTCAAAACTACTTCTTCATAAGTAGTAACACTTTTTGATTTAATAGAATAACCTTTATCTATCTCATCCTCTATTGTACAAGAGAAAGCTAAAGCCCCTAAAAGGGAAAAAATAATTGTTATTTTCATAACTATATCAATTTAATTAGATTCAATGTATCACAATCCTGCTCACTATTTATATTCCTTTTCAATATTAATTTTTTTCCATCATTACTAACAACCCACCAATAACCTGTTAAAATATTATTATATCCACCTTCAATAAGTATTATTTTAGAATCAATTTTATATTTTAATGTTGTTTTATAGGAAAATGGAAGCTCCGGAATAAACTTATCTATATAATATTCTCCTGAATTTTCTGTTTCAAAAACTATGTTTATATTATATACTATCTCCTCTGGATTACTTAATGTTAACTCTCCTAACCAAGATGTTTGATTCAAGATTAGGTTGAACGACTCTTTATCATCTTCTGCACAAGAGACTAATGATAGACACAAAAAGAAAAGATAATAAATATTTTTCATAAATAAAAAATTTATAATATAACAAACTTACCATACAAACAAACACCAGTCGCATCAGTAAAATAAACCATGTATACTCCCGACTCTTCTCCGCTTAAGTCAATATCAACCGAAGAAGTTTGAGGAGAAATAACTTGTTGATGAACCTGTCTGCCATCCGAACTGACTACAGAGACATTGACATCTCGCAGTAAAAAGAGAAAATCAACATGGATTACATTATTGTTCAGATTAACCATGAGATGAGAAGGATCCAACAAAATAGAGCGAACCCCACCCTGACTTTTTGTTCTTCTTATAACCACCTGATCTGCTTTCACAAAAAAAGTCGTACTACAAATCATTACAATCGTTAACAATACACTAATCATTTTTCTTTTCATAACTTGCTATCTGTTTGATTCGATACAGCAAAGCTATCCACAGCAAACCTATATAAATCCTTTTTGAGGGTATATTTATCCTGGACTATTAATATTCAAATTTTATTACACCTTAATAATCAATGATTATACATGCACTCGTTTATAAAAAATCAATATACTATTTTCCACAGTTAATATTTGACAGACACACGATGATATATTAATAATTTTAACCCTTATTATTTACCCCTTCTTCCAAAATAATAATGATATCAGCTCCATCCGGAGCTTTCAATTTTTTTCGTATACAGGTTTTCCGAGTACGAACCGTATTGATACTTTGCTTCATTACACAAGCAATTTCCGTAGTATCCATATTCGTTTTTAACAAACAGCAAAGCTGAATCTCTTTCTCTAACAAAATTTTGCCATAATGTTTTCTCAGTTTACTAGCAAAATCATTATATAATAAATCAATAAGCAAATAAAGTTCACTCCAATCAATCTCAAGAGTATGCTGCTCTCCATAAAACAAACTATTAAATTTTTTAAGAAAAGATTGCTCTTTCTCCGATTTTTCATCCAGTTGGGACAAAACTTTCGTTATATTTAATTGCATAAGCAACGCTTTTTTTACCATCATACCCTTTTCATCATCAGAATAACCGGATAATGCAACTTTTTTACCAGCATCATTATTGCAGTTGCTTTTATTTACCTTTTCCATCTTTCGCAAAACATCTACCGTATCTTCCGCCTTCGATAAATCTTGTTTTTTCTTCCATTTCATCCCGCCAATAAGAAGAAAAACAACTAACAATAGGCTCAAAATAATCCAGCCAACTACAATAGCGCCATCTTGTACCGTATGCAATTTTTCATTCTCTTCCTGATACTTTAAATAATTATAGATTTGTTCAATCTCCGCTAACGAACCTTTACGTTGAAGCTGATAAACAGAATCGACACAAGCTACATATCGATTCTGGTAAAAAGATGCCGATTCATAGTTTTTACTTGCAGCTTCTGTTTTAGCTAAAGCTGAATAATAAATAGCCCGCAATTCTATATCATCCAATTCTTCCACAACAGATTTCATTCCATCCAATAAAAAGAATGCAGAATCAGTCTCATTCAAATATGCATGAATTTCAGCCAAAGTAATCTTTCGAGTTATCATCCAGCTGCTATCACTATCTAAAGATAAAGATTGTTGCAAATAACATTTCGATTTCAAATACAGGCTATCTTCTTTCAAATAAACCCCTATATCATTATATATAGCCGCCATTTCTATCGTATCTTTCTGTTCGCGGGCAATATCTAATGCCTTCTCTAAATAAAAATAAGCACTGTCCCGATTTCCGTTTATCCCATATTCAGAGCCTATCGAATGCAATAAGGTTCCAGTATATTTCTCGCCGGAAGTTTGATCGTAAATAGCATACGACTTTTTATAAGCCTCCAGCGATTTATCAAAAGCATACTGCTTATCGTGTAACTCTCCCAAATAATAATTTGCCATCATTCCTAACAGAGGGTCTGGTATCTCCCCCGCATATTCTGCAGCTTTCAGAAAGTATAATCCGGCTTCAAATAGCTTTCCGGCCTCTTCATAGACACGGCCCGCATAATAATTCGACCAGCCTTTTTGAGAAGCATTACCGTGTTTTTTGTAGTATACCAATGATTTCAAAATAAGAGTGGTATCACGGGATAAATCCATATAACATTTATCCTTCGCCTTCGTATACATCAACTGATAAGCGGCAAAGTCTGCCTGGTTCAATGTTTCCGGATGAGGGAAAGACGATAAAAGTTCCAAAGCACGATCCGGGTCATTCTCCATCAGAGAATCTGCCTGTTGTAATACTTTATCGAGTTGCCCTGAATGACAAGACAAAAGGCCAATCACAATAATAATAAGGTTAACTTGCTTAAACGGTTTCATATTCAGAGCATTTAGATCAACTATTCTCGTTATGTGGCAAATATAAGATTTTATATTACATTATATGTGGATAAAATCAATTTCTTTCGCGGAATTTCAAGGCTTCTCTCTCATCTATTAAAATAAACGCATAATAGTTTTGAAGAAAGCAAAATTTTCTTGCAACACAGTAGTTTTATCCTTATCTTCGCCTTTCAAAGTTATTACCTCATTACCAACCGTTTAGCCCATTCTATTCTTTGAAACAATCGTATCATTTCAGCGGCCGATAATTATCAGCCAATCGGTCGATAATTATGAGCCGATCGGTTGACAATTGTCGGCCAATCGGTTGATGGTTATCAACCATTGATTAGTCGCCGTAGTAATTCTATTTAGTACCTATAGTAAATTAAAAAACATCGGGTAGTATTTTATATTTGTTCGGGAACAACCAAACGGTTTCTTAACCCTCCCTATACACACCATACATCATTCCAATAAAATAATTCATATCTTTGCCGGAAAAGTTTACAAAACAAGTCGTATGGGAATAGGTAAATGGATTGGCGGTATTATCGGATTTATGGCTTTAGGTCCTCTAGGGGCTTTGGCCGGCATCGTATTCGGTTCTTTGTTTGATGAGGGAATCGATCAGGCAGGACAAGCATACGGCGGAAGGGGTTATGAAAATGAACCCTCACCGGAAGACAGATATATGGGTCAGCGGAACAGTTTCCTTTTCTCCATGCTCGTCATGGCATCGTACATCATCAAAGCTGACGGGCGGATCATGCACAGTGAAATGGAGTTCGTACGCCAGTTTCTCAGAAGAAATTTCGGAGAAACGGCCGTATCCCAAGGAGAAGATATTTTGCTGAAACTTTTTGAACAACAAAAACGTATGGACCATGAAAACCCGATGGCTTTCAAAAACACCATCCGGGAATGCGGGACACAGATTGCCTATAGCATGAGCTACGAAGAACGCCTTCAACTTCTGGCTTTTCTAGTCCAGATAGCTCAAAGCGACGGACATGTATGCACAAATGAGATAGAGGCCCTCAAAGAAGTGGCCTTATCCATGGGTTTGTCAGACAAAGAGGTCGAATCGATACTAAACCTGGAAACAAATACACTGGAAGACGCCTATAAGGTTCTTGAAATAACTCCGGAGGCAACCAATGAAGAGGTGCGTGCCGCTTACCGCCGACTTGCTTTAAAACACCATCCGGACAAAGTGGCTGCCTTAGGAGAAGATATCTACAGAGCAGCTAACGAGAAATTCCAACGTATCAACGACGCCAAAGCGAAAATTTATAAAACACGGGGGATGAATTGATTTTTTTAATCGTATTTTTGCAAACTGTTAGAGATAATTGTATAAATAATAAAGTAGCTATGTCACACGAAGCAATCGCGAGCATCCTGCAACAGGAAGCTGAAGCAGTCCTGAATATCCCGGTAACCGCCGGCTATGAAGATGCAGTAACTCTTATTGTTAAATATGTCCATGATCTTGGGGGGAAACTGATCACCAGCGGAATGGGGAAAGCCGGCCAGATCGCGATGAATATTGCTACCACATTCAGTTCAACCGGTACGCCAGCCTTCTTCCTGCATCCCAGCGAAGCACAACATGGCGATCTGGGTATCGTACGCGACAACGATATCATGCTTCTGATCTCCAATTCCGGAAAAACCCGCGAATTGCTGGAACTCGTCGACCTGACCCGCGGATTAGTGCCCGATATGAAATTTATCGTTATTACCAGTAACCCGGAAAGCTCACTTGCTAAGGATGCCGACGTATGCCTGCTTACCGGAGCACCGAGCGAAGTTTGTCCGTTGGGCCTTACACCGACCACATCGACAACAGTAATGACCGTTATCGGTGATATCCTCGTCGTAGGTACGATGAAAAGGATCAATTTCAACAATAAAGACTATGCCAAACGGCATCACGGCGGCTATCTCGGATCGAAAAGCCGTGAACAGAGCAAAAACGAATAGACTATAAACAAACCATTCTATATGAGAAAAGTTATTGGCATCGGAGAAACCATTCTCGACATTATCTTTAAGAGCGACCAGCCTCATACAGCCGTACCGGGCGGTTCGGTCTTCAACGGATTGGTGTCGCTGGGACGGCTGGACGTTCCGGTTTCTTTCATCAGCGAGGTAGGTAACGACCGCGTAGGCGATATCATCCGTAAATTTATGGAAGAAAATCATATCTCAACGGAACTGGTAGACCGTTTCCCTGATGGGAAAAGTCCTATATCGCTAGCTTTCCTCGACGAAGATAACAATGCCAATTACACCTTTTACAAAGATTACCCCAAACAACGGTTGGAAGTGCCGATGCCGGTCATCAATCAGGATGATATCCTTATATTCGGATCCTATTATTCTTTGAATCCGGCCCTGCGGGAACGGACGATCGAATTTCTGGAATACGCCAAAGAACGGAAAGCGATCATTTATTATGATCCGAATTTCCGGAAAGCACATGCGCACGAAGCGATATACCTCACTCCCACCATCCTCGAGAACCTGGAATATGCAGATATCGTACGAGGATCGGACGAGGATTTCTTCAACATCTTCGGAAAGACAGATGTTGACCGGGTCTATTCCGATCATATCAAATTCTATTGTGAACGGTTTATCTCCACGCACGGAGCGAACGGCGTCAACCTCTACACAGGCAAATTATCCGAACATTTCGATACAGATGCGATCAATCCGGTCAGCACCATCGGAGCAGGCGACAATTTCAATGCCGGTATCATCTACGGATTACTGAAATATAATATCGGATATCATGATCTTCCTAGCTTAAGCAAAGAAACATGGGAAAAGATTATCCGCTGCGGCATGGATCTCGCGTCTGAAGTATGCCAAAGCTATGATAATTACATTTCTAAAGAATTCGCGGCTTCATACCGCAAGTAGTCTTAAATATCATTAACTCCCGTACGATAAAGATCAGGATTTATTATCTTTGTGATGTATGTATGCTAGAAAAACAATGTTAGTAAAGATTTTTTCTCTGTTTGCTTGTGTCACTCTATTTATGGGTTGTTCCTCCAACAATCCTGAAATACGGGCGATATGCCTGCGCGATGATATAGGGAATTATATACTGAAATGGGAAACGGAACCGCAAATAGAAGGTATACTCAAGATGTATGTCTCCGACAATCCCGAAACATTCAACAGATCTCTCCCTGCAGGATACGCCAACATAAAAGACGGGGTTACTACCTATATCACGAACGACAACATGTCGCGTAAATATTTCCTGCTGTCTTTCAATGATAAATATTTTAAAACGATCGGTGCCCGTTCCGTTGCGATGGACAGCATACAGAACGTACGTGAGATAGGAGGCTATGGGACGAGCCATAACCATAAAACGACCCGTTGGGGGAAGGTTTTCCGTTCCGGACAACTCAGTTCGCTGAGCGAATGGGATTCGATCCGCCTGAACAATTTGCATATCAAAACGGTTATAGACCTGCGCGGGAATGATGAGCTGGCTGCCAGTCCGCTACGTTATTCAAAGGCAAACATAATACATATCCCTATTCCTATCAAGAATATGGACAATGTTACCGCCCGGATACAGGAAGACCGGATGCGTAAAGGTGACGGCCTGCTGTTCATGCAGGATACTTATCTGCAATACGTAACCGATTACAGCGATCAATTTGCCAAAGCGCTCGATGTTTTCCTGGAAGAGGATAATTATCCGATCCTGGTGAACTGTTCGATGGGAAAAGATCGTACAGGCTACCTGACAGCCATGTTACTTTTCGCCCTCGGCATACCGGAAGAGACTGTTGTAAGAGATTACATGGCTTCCAACGAAAATATCAATATCGGACACCTGGCCTATATGGCGCGCGATCTGAGCACGAATGCACAGGAAACGATCACCACGCTGGTCACTGTCAATGAAGGGTTGATCGATCTGGTTCTGAAACGGATCAGGAAAGATTACGGTTCGGTAGACAAATATCTGTCAAAAGGGTTAGGACTGACAGAAAAGAAACGGGACACGTTAAAAGATATTTTGTTATATTAATGTGAATCCGAATTATTTATCTACCTTTGTACCCTCTGAATTTATTATATATACATATATCACATTTTGAAAACATTTGAAGAATTAGGAGTTGCCGCCCCCATATTGAAGGCAATCCAGGAAATGGGTTACGAATCGCCCATGCCGGTACAGGAAGAAGTGATTCCTTTCTTGCTGGGAGAAGACAACGACGTAATTGCATTGGCACAAACAGGAACAGGAAAAACAGCCGCTTTCGGTCTGCCCATCCTGCAGAAGATCGATGTGACAAGATATCAGCCTCAAGCACTCATACTTTGTCCCACCAGGGAGCTTTGTCTGCAAATTGCCGACGACCTAAATGATTACTCCAAATACATCGACAACCTGAAGGTACTGCCGGTATATGGAGGTTCAAGCATTGAAAGTCAGATCAAGACACTGAAACGCGGTGTACACGTAGTTGTGGCTACACCGGGCCGTCTGCTCGACCTGATGAACCGTAAGACTGTCGATCTGGGTACGATCAAAAACGTCATTATGGACGAAGCAGACGAAATGCTGAACATGGGATTCACCGACAGTATCAACGCGATCCTGGCTGAAGTCCCGCCTGCACGTAACATGTTACTTTTCTCCGCTACCATGCCGCAGGGCATCGCCAGCATCATGAAGAAGTACATGAAGAACCCGAAAGAAATCGTTATCGGGAACAAGAACGAAGGAAACAAGAATATCAAGGATATTTATTATATGGTTCGTGCACAGGATAAATACCTGGCACTGAAACGTATTGCCGACTATTATCCGAACATCTACGGTATCGTCTTCTGCCGTACCCGTAAGGAAACACAGGAGATTGCCGACAAGCTGATACAAGACGGCTACAACGCAGACTCGCTGCACGGCGAACTGAGCCAGGCACAGCGTGACTACGTGATGCAGAAATTCCGTGTTAAAAATATCCAGCTGTTAGTTGCTACCGACGTTGCTGCCCGCGGACTGGACGTGGACGATCTGACACACGTAATCAACTACGGTTTGCCTGATGAAGTAGAATCGTATACACACCGCCGCGGACGTACGGGACGTGCCGGTAAGACAGGTATTTCTATTTCTATCTGCCACGTAAAGGAAAAAGGAAAAATCCGCCTGATCGAAAATATCATCAAGAAGAAATTTGAGAAAGGTGTAATGCCCAGCGGGCACGATATCTGTGAAAAGCAGCTTTTCAACCTCGTAGACCAGATCGAAAAAGTGAAGGTAGACGAAGAAGAGATTGCCACACTGATGCCGCAGATTTACCGTAAACTGGAATGGCTGGACAAAGAAGATATTATCAAACGTGTTGTTTCTCTGGAATTCAACCGTATGATCGACTACTACAAAGATGCTGACGAAATTCAGGAAGTAGACGAACGCTCAGCCCGCAGCGAACGTACAGAACGCGGAGAACGCCGTAGTCATACGGCAGAAGAAGGATTCTCCCGCTTCTTCCTCAATTTCGGTAAAACTGACGGTCTTTATCCGAACCAGCTGATCGAACTGGTCAACAAATGTGTTCCAGGCAAGGTGAGAATCGGAAAAATCGACCTGCGCGACAGCTTCTCATTCTTCGAAGTAGAGGAAGGCGAATCACAGCGTGTCATGGACAACATGAACGGTTTTGAGATAGACGGCAAACGAATCTCCGTAGAACCGGCCCAGGGTAAAGGCGAAGGCAGCAGAAGCAGTCGCGGCGGTTTCGGCCGTGGCGGAGGCAATTCGCGCGGTGGCGGCAATGGTGGTTCCAGAGGCGGTTACAAAGGAGGCGGAGGCTACAAAGGTAAACGCGAAGGCGGTTTCAGCGGTAGTACGAGCGACAGACGTAACAGTGAAAAACCCTGGAGACGCGATACTTCAGACCGTAATGCACGGAAGAAAAGATATTAACCTTCATACATAAAAGCAAAAGGGCGGAACCGTTATCGATTCCGCCCTTTTTTATTTCAGATCAACCATTCTGTAACACGTCTTCCTTTGCCGGAGCATCCGGTTCCGGGGTAGATGACGGATTGAACGGATTGAAGTAGTAAATACCCAATGTATTCAGATATTCCAGGAAATACGGCAACTTCTTCATGAACAAACTGCATTCCTTTTCTTTGGCAGGTGTCCATCCGTCTTCTGCCACAGCGACCAAACGCGGGAAAGTCATAAAGTCAAGACGTTTCGGATCTGCTACACGTTCTGTCCATAAAGAGAACTGCAACCCCATTACCTGATCCTCATAATCTTTTGTCAGATGGATAATAGGTTCGGGGAAACGGTAAATATCCTCGATCGTATTATAACCGTTCCACAAACGACCGACATTGTGTTCTCCGTATTGAACGAAATCCGCATAGAAAGGACGGCGCGGAGTCATTATCACCTGGTAGCCATTCTCCAGAGCCTTTACCAACTGGTGTTTACGGTCATGACGCCACCACATAACTACTGCTTTACCCGGAGAAACGCCGGCATCGATGATTTCGTCCCAACCGATCATTGTCTTTCCTTTGGAGGCTACGATATCAGCGGCACGATTTACGAAATAATGTTCCAGACCTGTTTCATTCTGTAACTTTTTATCTTTGATGAATTGCTGGATTTCCGGATCGGTAAACCAACTTTGATTTCCATAATGAACCTCATCTCCACCGATATGGATATAAGGAGAAGGGAATAAAGAGACGATTTCATCGAGCACATCACTGATGAACTGGTAAGTTGTTTCCTTACAGGGATGGAATGTGAAACCATCCCATTTGCCTTCTCCGCCACCGGATAATTCAGGATATGAACGGCTGACAGCTGTCGCATGTCCGGGCATATCGAATTCAGGAACCACCATAATATGACGTTCTGCCGCATAGGCAACGATCTCCCTGATCTCTTCCTGCGTATAGAATTTCGCGGGTGCATTCGGGTCATGCCAGTTACCGATAGCACCGACAGAAGTCAGTTTTGGATATTTCTTGATCTCGATACGCCAACCCGGCTCGTCGGTCAGGTGCCAGTGGAAGACATTCATACGGAGGGAAGCCATAATATCCAGATACTGTTTAACCTTTTCCTTCCCGAAGAAATGACGGCTTTCATCCAGCATAAAGCCTCTCCAGCCATAACGCGGCTGATCGACGATCTTACAGGATCTCACCGTTCCTTTGCCGAAACGGGCCAGTTGTTTCAATGCTTCTTTTGCATAAAACAAACCGGATTCGGAAGAGGCTTCCAATAAAACAGATTCGGGGGTGACAGTCAGTGTATAAGCCTCGTCTGCCATACGTAGTTTTTCGTCCAGAACCAACCGGATGGTTCCCTGCGAAGGAGTGCCCGACAGTTCGGATCCTTTCAGTTCGGACGGTAGTTTTTTAGCCAGTTGATCGGCATATCCGCCATTTCCGGTGATCTGGGATGCCGTACCGATCGTAAAAGAACCTTTCCCACCCGACACCTTGGCTGGAGTGGGAAACAAAGTGAGTTGAGCCAATGCCGGCAAGGTCAGAAATACCAGCAATACAGCAATAGAAAATAGTTTTCTCATGGGACTATAATTGTTATGTTATCGTACACACTTTAGATTTGGGCAAATATATAGATTTATTCCGATACAGTTTGTATCTTTAACCACTAAATCAAATGACAAACACATGAACAGATTGTTTATCCTTACTCTTACACTTATCTGCCACTGTTTCATTACGACTGCGCAGGAGATAGAATACGCTCGACCTGTCAACACACCGGAGAGCTGCACTAGTATTATGGTCGGTAAAAAGGCCTCGACAGACGGCTCGGTAATGACCAGCCACACATGCGACGGTAACTACCGCACCTGGATGGATATCGTTCCGGCTGCCACCTACGACCGCGACACGACAGTTGCCATCTACAACGGACGGATGCACACCGAATATCCGAACGACCAGACGAATGTGGAACTGAAAGGAACTATTCCCCAGGCACGTTCCACGTATCAGTTCCTGAACACCTCCTACCCTTGCCTGAACGAAAAACAACTGGGGATCGGGGAAACTACGATCTCCGGACGGAAAGAACTGGAGAACAAGAACGGCATGTTCATGATCGAAGAACTGGAAAAGATCGCCCTGCAACGTTGCTCGACCGCCCGTGATGCTATCCGCCTGATCGGAAAGCTGGTAAAAGAATTCGGTTACGGTGATTCCGGCGAATGTCTGACTATCGCCGATCCGAATGAGGTATGGATATTCGAAATATTCGGAGAAGGTCCGGATAAGATCGGCGGTGTATGGGCGGCAGTACGTATTCCGGATGACCATGTCAGTGTTTCGGCAAATATCTCCCGTATCTCTACACTCGATTTGAAGGATAAAGATAATTATATGGCCTCGGATAATGTGTTCGATGTAGCTAAGAAGATGAAGTTATGGGATGGAAAAGAGCCGTTCCGCTTCTGGAAGGCTTACAGCGGCGGAAATTATTTCGGCGAACTGAAATCTTTCAGCCTGCGCGAGTTTTTTATCCTGAACAGTCTTGCTCCTTCCCTGAAACTGGCTTACGATTCAGAAGAACTTCCGTTGAGCGTCAAACCGGATAAACAGGTTGCTGCTACCGATGTAATGGCGCTTTTACGTGCAACTTACGAAGGTACGGACTGGGATACGACAAAGAATCTGAAAATCCTCGCCAAGAAGAAGGACAGTGCTGAAAAAGATTCCGTGACGAGTCCGGCAGCTAATCCCTGGATGACGACGGATATGATCAATATGCTGAATGCTGTCAAAGGCGGCACAGTGGACCGCAACCGCCTGGTAGCCGTTCCTCAATGTTCTTATTCGCATGTGATCCAGTTACGCAACTGGCTACCCGATGCAGTCGGCGGTGTTGCCTGGTTATCTTTCGATAATCCGGGACAAAGCCCGCGTATCCCTATTTTCTCCGGTTCCACCGCACTCCCGCCCAGCTTCGGTATCTGCGGGCAGCACCGTCACCGGAAAGATGCAGCCATCTGGTCGTTCCGCGAAGCAAACAAATTAGCTACCGTACGTTGGGGACTGACCAAAGAGAAAATACAAACTGCCATCACTCATTTTGAAGAGAAAGGACAGCGGGAACTGCCTTTTGTCGAAAGCCAGTATAAAGAGATACAGCAGGCGAAAGGTAACGAAGCAGCTAACGCCTTTCTGACAGGATACACCTCAGATTTCGCCGGGGCAACCATGCAGCGCTGGCAGGAAATGGCAGACGAATTCTGGAAGATGTTCGCAAGAGGGTTTTAAGAACTGAATTATTATAACATAAACAACATATCATATGAAAGCATTATTTATCTCCTGTGCCTTGCTGCTTTCCGCATTCAGCACGTTTGCACAAGGTTATCAGTTTACCGAAGTGGTAACCGTTCCGGCTACCCCGGTAAAAAACCAGGCTGCCACCGGTACTTGCTGGTGTTTTGCAACCACCTCTTTTATGGAATCCGAACTATTACGCATGGGAAAAGGCGAATACGACCTTTCCGAAATGTTTATCGTGCGTCAGAAATATATGAACCAGTTACAAGATAACTATCTGCGCCGCGGAGAGGGTAATATCGGGCAAGGCAGCCTGTCCCATACCTTCAAGAACGCATACCGCCAGGTAGGAATCGTTCCCGAAGAGGTTTACAAAGGGATCAACTACGATTCCGAACGTCATAACCACAGTGAAATGGTTCAGTACATGGAGGCTATTGCTAATGTTGCAGTCAAGAATAAGAAACGCAGCCCGGAATACGACAAACTGATCCGGAACCTGTTCGACACCTATCTGGGAGAACTGCCTGCCAAATTCACTTACAAAGGGAAAGAATATACTCCCAAATCGTTCGCCGAATCTCTGGGATTAAATATGGATGACTACATCGAACTAACCAGTTTCATACATCATCCGTATTACGTAAAATTCGATGTGGAAGTACCTGACAACTGGGAACATCAACTCATGTACAACCTGCCTCTCGACGAAATGATCGAGACAGTCGATTATGCTTTAAACAACGGTTTCACCGTATGTTGGGACGGTGATGTCAGTGAAAAAGGCTTCTCTTTCAAAAATGGCGTAGCTATCAACCCGGAAGTGAAGAAGGTAGAAGACTTCTCCAATACCGACCGTGCCCGTTTCGAGAAGATGGATGAAAAGGAACGTCTGGAAGAAGTGTATAAATTCGAACAGCCATATCCGGAAGTCAAAGTAACTCCCGAAGTCCGTCAGCAGGGTTTCGAAGCATTCGTTACTACTGACGACCATCTGATGCACCTGACCGGTATTACCAAAGATCAGAACGGAACCAAATATTACATCACAAAGAATTCCTGGGGTACAGACCGTAATAAATTCGGCGGCTATCTGAATATGTCTGAAAGCTTCGTCCGTGCCAAAACCATTTATATCATGTTGCACAAGGACGCAATCCCGAAAGCGATCAAAGCAAAATTAAGTTTATAAGGAGATACATTCATAGGGTTTATATTCCTTATCTATCAAAAAAAGACAGGTGGATGCATTTATCAGATATGCATTCACCTGTCTTTTTAAAGGATTACATCGTTTTAAACCTATATTCTGTTATATGGCTATATTTATTTGAACTATCTATCAAAACAGAAGGGAAAGCGGGTTGATTCGGAGCATCCGGATACCCTTGTGTTTCGATAGCAATCCCAGCACTTGCATAATAGGGGATTCCATCTTTCCCTATATCCGTTCCATCCATAAAATAGCCGTTATACACCTGTACCGAGGGTTGATCAGTGTATATTTCAAGAATTCGACCGGAGGTTTCATCAGACAAACCGGCGGCGAAGTTCAATTCCTCCCCTTCCTTCCTATCCAAAGCATATGCCAGAGAGAAACCTTTCCCCTTTTGTATCTGCGAATGTTCCTCTGCCAAAGACGAGGCAATGGTTCGAGACGAACGGAAATCGAGCAGAGTGCCGTCTACAGGCAGCAAGCTTCCCGTAGGAATCAATTCCCCGTCACAAGCGATGATGGCAGATGCATTCAGGGTTAAATTATGGGATAAGATATTCTTCTTCACTGCAGGACCGGAGGATGATTGCAGGTTGAAAAAAGCATGATTTGTCAGGTTAACAGGAGTCAGACGATCGGTCGTTGCTTCGCATTCCATACGCAAACAGTTATTATTTTGCAATAGGTAAGTAACCTTTACTTGCAGGTTACCCGGATAACCCTCTTCCCCGCTTTGTGAATAAATGGAGAACTCGACAGCTTCCTCGCCGGCAGGAGTAAGAAATGAACGGGATTTCCAGAAACGATTGTGAAAAGCATCGATTCCACCGTGCAAATGATTACGGACAGGCTTGCCATAGGCATCGTTGGAAGCCAGCAGATACTCCTGATCCCCCAACCGGAAACAAGCATTGCTGATCCTTCCGCAAACACGGCCGACAATCGCTCCATGATACTGTTCACCTGCCATCCGGTAACCGTCGAGGGTATCGAAACCGAGTACAATATCCCCCATGTAACCGTTACGGTCAGGTACCCACATACTTACCCAACGGGCACCGTAATTCGTGAACTGGGCAACCAGTCCGTTACAGTTCCTTAATGTAATCAATTCAGCGGCAAGAGTCGATCCCCCACCGCTGAACGCTGATACAGATAGAATTTTCATATTAAGAAGCTAGCTTTATTATTGTTTCACAATTTTGAAGATACGGCTTTTAAAAGCTCCGTACAATGGGAACTCGACTCCTATATTCATCAAGTGGCGACCTTTATAAAGTCCTTCCATCCCGTCAATTCGATAGGATGCTTCCGGTTCCAAACCGCGCAATTTTACCTTTTTAGGACGTTTCGTCTCCGGGATTACATTATCAGGATACTCAGCCAGATTATAAACGAACAGGACAGATTCTGTCTTCGGCTTATTGACAAACTGTAGAACACTCCGGTTATTTTCATAAGGGGAAACCAAACGATAATGATCTCCTTTATGCACCGTTTCCCGTATCTCTTTATAAAGAGCTATCTTTTCACGGGCTGTTTCCTTCTCTTTATCGGTCCATTTCGTTATATCGTAACCGACTCCCAACACCCCGCACATAGATACGTCAAACTTAAATTCCAGCGGATGCTTCTGACCGTGCCAGTCCTCTTGTGTCACCCAACTGATCATTGAATTGGAAGGGAACGCATTCAGGAAAGAATACTGTATGAATGTACGTTCCACCGGATCGGTATTATCACTTGCCCAGCAGAAATCGGTACGTGCCATCATACCCAGGTCCACTCTTCCACCACCACCGGCACAGTTCTCAAACCATACTTCCGGAAATTCGGCACGCAGCGTTTCAAACAGACGGTACAGGTTCTCGATATATTTAATACGGACCGCCCGCTGCTCGTCGGTCGGTGCAGACAGGAAACCCGGCTCAGTCAGTCCGCGGTTCATATCCCATTTTATGAATTTGATATTGTTTTCACGCAGCAAGGTAGAGAAACAGGTATATAAATATTGATAGACATCTTCGCGTGCCAGATTAAGCATCAACTGGTTACGTGTTTCATGCCGGGTCCGGTTCGGGTAATGGAATACCCAGTCAGGATGTTGGCGGTAGAGGTCGCTGTTCGGGTTTACCATCTCCGGTTCTATCCAAATACCGAAATCCAATCCCATAGCATTGATCTTGTCGATCATCGGTTGCAGACCGTTAGGGAATTTATTCTTATCGACAGTCCAGTCACCTAAACCGCCTTTATCGTTCACACGACCTTTAAACCAGCCATCGTCGATTACAAAGACCTCTACACCCAGTTCTTTTGCAATTTTAGCCAAAGCCAGCTGATGTTCTTCATTTACATCAAAAGTCGTCGCATACCAGCTATTATACAAAACAGGACGAACCTGATCGCGATGAGAAGGATATAAGACCTTTTCGCGGGTAAAAGAAGCCAGGTTTTGTGAAACACCCTCCATTCCACGGTTGGTATATCCGACCATCAGCTTAGGGGTTGTATAACTTTTTCCCGGCTGAAGGACCAGGAGTTGGTCCCAGAAATTAATACCTCCGGTCACCTGAACCTCGCCGGGAGCATATTTCTCGAAATCCATCCGCCAGTTCCCACTATACTGCAAGGAGCCAAACCAAACTTCTCCACAAGTCTCCTCCTGCTCGCCTTCCGGCCTTATCGCAAAGAAAGAAGAACCGTATGAACGCAGGTCTTTCGTCTGAATCGTCTTCAGTCCCTGGGTCAGTTTCGTTACATTCATCTGGTACTCATATCCCCATCTGCCGGACAAGTGTGTCAGTTCATATGCATTTTTCGGTAGGAAAAAGGTGCCGGACTGAACATTTTCAATGTCGATACTCCCTTTCTTTCCCGTATTCTTTACCTCTATCCATTTTTCCAGCAGGTCATACTCCGGGAGAACACGAATATATTCTGTTACTGCCAGCGGATAATATTTATCTTTCTGATGAATAACCAAAGTGGTATATCCATCCTGTGTCAGGAGT
This sequence comes from Parabacteroides sp. AF14-59, assembly GCF_003479515.1. Classification (NCBI taxonomy): domain Bacteria; kingdom Pseudomonadati; phylum Bacteroidota; class Bacteroidia; order Bacteroidales; family Tannerellaceae; genus Parabacteroides; species Parabacteroides sp. AF14-59. The sequence continues at coordinate 150,599 of NZ_QUHH01000009.1, forward strand.
TCCGCTCCGGTATAAATCAGTTCAATATCCCTCACCCGGTCTTTGAAGACCGCTTCCAGCATCGGAGTGGTTGCCGAATAGCCACCTCGCACCGTCACTTCTTCCCCTAACGGATAACGAAGCATTCCCGGATCCTGACTTTTATCTCCGAAATAAAACATTCCTACCACGCCTCCTTCCGAAACCGCTATCCTATAGATAGACGATTCCGTTTCCAACGTCCATGATTTTCCATCATTCCCGATACTGACAGAGTTTGTTTGAGCCTGTATAACTCCGGCTACAAAAAGAAACAACACAATAAAAGACTTTTTCATAAGCTTCATTCTAATCATTTAATAAAATGGGTAATATATCTGTTTTTACTCATAAAGCAAAGGAACCGGCTCCCTGATCATGCGGTTCATACATATCAAAGGCAGAACCGGTTCCATTTATAATTTATACACGAAGTAACAAGCTCAAAATGTTATTTATACAAACCCTTTATTGCTTCAACCGTCACCACTTGTGAAGGATTGAAAGCATCGCTCTTCATATAATGAAGCAGACTATTTGCCAGCTGCCGAGCTTCAGGCCGTTTCTCCATCTCTGTTGTCAGGTCGGCACTACACATCAACAACTTTCCTTTTCCTACTTTCATTTCTACGACCATACCAAAAGAACGGGCAGTAAACCAATCATCAATGATACGAACGATCGGTTTGATATCATCACCAAGTCTTTTCAACGGAATAGCCTGACAGTGCGACATAGCATCCTGCCACTGGTAATCGCTATGGTAAGCAGTCGGAAACAAAGACAAAGCCGGATGTGACGGATCACATAAAATACCCAATGTATGAGGAGCTTGCCCGTTCGTCCACAACGTATTCCAGAAGATGGAAGAGAAACCGACAACTACAGAGTCTTTTCCTTCATTTCTCAGGTTACCGAATTGGGGAGTCAACAAAACTTTGCCTCCTTTATCCAGTACATCTAAAGCCTCTTTATCCAATACCGTGGCTATTTTCACCTCTGCTGACTCCTCTCTGGTTTCCGGGTACACCCAAACATGCCAGTGATTTTTATAGTTTCCAACCGAAACTTCCAACAGATACTGAACGGGAACCTGCGTTTCCAACTTTTTATGAAGCTCACCCACTTTTGTCAATGTTCCGGTCGGAATTGTAGCAGTAAAGAAAGAGCCGGAATCAACGAGACCTCCATCCATAGAAGTCAGCTTCCAGGTCGTTTTAGCATTCGACAAATCATCTGCCGAATATTGAGCAATTTCGATTGAGGCTTCCAACGCCTCGCCACTATTCAATATGAAACGATCCATACGTGCCAAAGGTACAACTTCATTGCAAAATTCACTGAATTCCTGAGAAGTCACATAACCTTTCGAACGCCAAAAAGGATTAAGTACCCCAACCAGAGCCGTTCCTTGTCCTGGAAAATCGTGCAAATCAAGTAACTGGAAACCGCCAAAGCCCTTTGTCCGCAAAGCTGCTTCAATATCCGCCTTGTAACAAAGCGCCTGCAATTTACCGGAAGCAAATAAGAAGCTATCCGCCAATGGCAGCAAACCATTTTCACGTAAACGATCTTCAAATATATCAAAGTTTTTCGCTTTCAGAACTCCTGTATACTGACTCCGCTCTTTAAGATCCGGATATACACACCATTGACCTATTTCATGACTAATAACCGGATGTGTCGCGGATATTCTGGAAGTCCAATCATAATTACTTCCCGGCTTTGTTGCATTTATAATACTTCCGATCCCTTCTCCCCATGCCTGAATACGTGGAGCTGGACTAGAATAATAACAATGCCAGTCATTTTCCGGTATAGCCGGCCAACCGGCAGCTGTCGTACAGAGAAAACGTCTATCTTTCGCTTTCCAATGTTTAACAAAATCCGTCAGATATTTCTCATGTCCATCTCCCGATGGTTCATTCCCGTAAGAGAAAAGGCAAAAAGAAGGATGATTTGCATATTCCTGTACAATACGTTCACTCTCATCCATTACAAACCGGTCTATAGGTTTACCACTACCTACTTGAGCCCAGGCACCACATTCTACATAGAAATAGAAACCTAGCCGATCCGCAACATTAAAAGCGGCTTCAGGCGGGCACCAGGAATGGAAACGCAAATGGTTTAATCCATGCGCCCGACAAGTTTTCATAATCCGTTCCCATTCAGCCTCGTCTGTCGGAGGGAATCCGGTTTCCGGGAAAATACAGCACTCTAATGTACCCCTGAAAAAGACAGGGCGACCATTGATAGCAATCTGAGTTCCTTTAGTTGACAGTTCACGCATTCCAAATTGCTCCTCCATTTCGTCCTTGCCAGATTTTGTATCCAACTGAACATGGAGTGTATACAGATAAGGAGCAAACTCATCCCACAAACGTGGGTTATCCCCCATTGCATAAGAGACTTGAATTATATTCTTTCCTTTTCCCAGTTCACAGTTCTGACTAATAACAGGAAGGGTTTGAGAAGCGTCTGATCTAAGACAGGCCCGCAAATTAACTGCTCCTTTAAGAACCTTCTTATCCGCATTCTCGATCTGTATTTCTGCCAGTATTTTCTTTTCCTTTACCACAGGAACGATACGTACAGAAGAAATATAGGCTTTCGGTCTGGCTTCCAGCATAATTTCTCCAACCACCCCATTCCAGTTACTCTGCGTATTGTCGGATACACTATGAGCATCAGGTCCGGGATTAATATCTTTGATCCGGTTATCTACCCGGAGCGTAAAGGTATGTTCACCAGGTGTCAAAAAGGAAAGAACATACCGATGTGGAGTCGATAATGAGTTTTCCGAGCCGATTTGTTTGCCATCTACCCACAAAGTAGTCTCCCAATGACAACGTTCCATCGTAAACAGAATTTCTTTATGCTTCCAGTCAGCCGGAATCACTACTTTCTTTTGATACCATGCAGCCCCGGAATAATATTTATCCGGCGATAACCAAAACACAACTTTCGTATCTTCAGGATGACGATATTTAGCATACGACGGACTCTCATACCAGGTACGGTTCCACATCGAACCGACCCAGGGAGTATTAACAGTGACAGGATTTCCTTTACCATTAGTATTCATAGAGCCTGGAAGAGTTATCTTATCTTTCAGATCACTGTTGTACCACATCTCTGATATTCCTCTGTCGCCAGGATCTTCTTTAAACTGCCAGGTTCCACTTAGCGACAGACTTTCATTCTGAGCCAACAGGGTAGACAGGCTGAACGACAGTAATATAAATAAAAATAGTCTATTCTTCATTGTACATTATAATTTTACATCGATATTATCCTATGAATATATAATCTTCAGAAATTCACTTTACAAGTAAATTCTCTATCTGTTCAGGAGTAATCTCCTTCTGCGGATTAAAATGAGAAGATGCCATATATTCCAGGATGCTTTGTTTAAATTGAGCTGCTGATAATCTGTTATCCAAATCGGTATCCAGATCGATGCTGCAAACCATCAAATTACCTTTGCCTACTTTACCCTCAAAAAGTACACCGAGTTTCCTGTTTTTAAACCAGTCGTCGATGACATAGACCAAAGGTCTGAAATCATGAGGAAAATCATCCATTACCATAGCATTACAGCTTACAGCCAGATCTTTCCACTGAAAATCCGAATACCCGTCGTTAGGGAATGCCGCAAAAGCAGCATGAGCAGGATCACACAGGAACCCTAAAGTCTGTGGGGGAACATTGTAAGTCCATGCCGTATTCCAGAAAATAGGAGTAAATGCAACCCGTATATCACCCCCTTCTTTCGGAGCTATCTTTCCATAAGAAAGAAACAAAACATTTTCTCCCTGATTCAACTTATCAATCGCCGTTTTATCCAGTTTATAAGTGATATAAGGCATTTTTTGTATTTCTTTCTTCCTGGCAGGATATACCCATATATTCCAACTATTAGCAATCTCTGTATTTTCTACATTCACCTTCAGGGTTAATTGGGTAGGGTCGGTAAAAGTATTCAGAGGAAATTCAATGCTACCTGCCTCTATCAGATTTCCAATAGGAAGATCATGTCTGAAAGAGCCGGATTTTACTACATTACCCTCTTTTGTCTCTACATTCCACAAAATAGAGGCATCCTGTAAAGGTTTTTCTCCAAAATGAGCAAATTCTATATCCGCCTTAAATTGCTCGTTATTGTTCCATATGAGCTTAGGCATTCTTGCCAAAGGCACTGTTTGATTACAAAATTCGCTGTATTCTTTACCGTCTACATATCCTTTACTTTCCCAGAAAGGATTCAGCACTCCCACCAATGCCGTTCCCTGACCAGGGAAATCATGTAAATCCAAGAGTTGGAATCCGGCAAAACCCGGAGTACGTAAAGCGGCTTCTATATCCATTTTATAACACAATGTCTGCAAACGACCGGAAGCATACAGAAACTTATCCGCCATGTCTCCCAGACCTTTTTCATTCAAGGTTTCTTTAAATATCTCAAAGTTCTTGGCTTTCAGTACACCTGTATATTTATCTATCTCTTTAAAGTCAGGATATACACACCACTGGCCGACCTCATGGCTTACCACCGGCATATCCTCAAGAATACGTTCTCTGAAATCATAGTCGGTACGGGGAGTATAAACATTCAGGATATTATCTATACGTCCAATTCCTCCTATACGGGGTTTATCTGTATTATAATAATCTGCATCCGAAACCAAAGGCCAGCCACCGGCACTTGTATATAGTCTTCTGCCATCGTGTTGTTTCCAGTAAACAACCAAATCATTCAAATAATTGACTTGATTATTACCCGACGGTTCATTACCATAGGCAAGCAGACAGAAAGAAGGATGGTTACCATATTCATTCAGGATACGGATACTTTCTTCTTTAATCCACTGATCTTGCTTGTTCCCATCGCCTACAGAAGTCCATCCGCCGCACTCGACCTGAAGATATACCCCCATACTATCTGCAACATGAAATGCAGCAGCAGGCGGGCACCACGAATGGAAACGAACGTGATTCAGACCGTAACTCTTGCAGGTTGCATAAATCTTTGCCCAATACTCATTATCCATCGCCGGATAACCGGTTTTGGGGAAAACGCAACATTCCAATGTTCCGCGAAGGAAGATAGGACGACCATTAATATCAAAATGGGTACCATTCGCTTTGAGTTCGCGAAAACCGAAATTTACATCTTTTCTGTTAACCCCATCCCGGGAAGACAAAACAGCCTGTAAACGGTACACATTCGGCGTAAATTCTGACCATAATTTGACATTATCTTTCCATTCAATGGCTGTTTCCACACAATTTCCGGCATTGGCCTCGATATCTATTTCTTTTTCCAATATAGATTGGCCTTCGAAAAGAACATTCAATGCCAAACGGGAACCTGCAGGTTTTCCATCCATGTAAACCTTGACGGTAGCCTTCTTTGCCTTTGCATCCGGATACACTTGTATATGATCGATGGCTAAAGCAGGTAGAGCCTGCATTTTTATCTCACCTATAACTCCGTTCCAGTTTGTCTGAGTGTGGTCAGAGACACTGTGAGCATTGGAACCGACATCTATATGTACACGATTATCCACTCTCAAAGACAATAAATGCTTGCCGGGAGCCAAAGAATTTATCAAATATCTATGAGGTACCTGAAGTGCATCTTGATGGCTTATTTTATTCCCGTCGATATATAAGGAAGTTTCCCAGTGGGTACGCTCAAATTCCAATAAAATACGTTTGTCGCTCCATGATTCCGGTATCTCAATCTCTTTTTGATACCATGCAACGCCTACATAATATTTATCAGGATTCAACCAGAACGGAACTTTTATATTGCCTGGTTCACGGTATTTTGCATACTCATCGGCTGTATACCAGGATTTATCCACTACAGAACCAGTCCATTGAGTATGAATACTGACATCATCACCTTTCCCTTGTTCCTGTAAAGATCCCGGCAACTGAACTTTGTCCGAAAGTTCTTTCATCTGCCATTGTTCACTGACCCCGATATCATCGGGGTCAAGTGCGAACTTCCACTCTCCTGCCAGAGAAAGCTCTGAAGGAGAGTTATTACAAGAAACTAAAGCTAATAATGTAGATACCAGCAGATAAAATATAGATTTTATATTCTTCTTTTTCATATTACTTATTTAAGATTCGAATCAATATAACAACATTCCAACTACTTCAAACCTTACATTGTCGGACCCTGGTTAGGAACTAACGGCCAACCCGGGTTCTGATAAATAGGCGAATTTGAAATATCATCACCAGGAGAAGTGATCATAAAATGTTGTATGGCAATCGGTGCGAGATAATGAGCCATGCTCCACTTATAACCATTCAAAGCTAATGATTTTGAATTAATTTCGTAAGGACGGAGATAAGAACTTATAGAAGGTGCCGACACATTTGCAGTCGGATCGTCCAATCCGTAAACCAACAATGTTCCACCTTCCGGTTTGTCATACCATGCCTGCATGGGTCCCCACAGTCTAAAACCTTCAATATGATAGGGTGTCGTTACCAGCTGATCCATAGATCTCCAACGCTTCAAATCCATATAGCGAAAACCTTCGGCCATCAATTCACTACAACGCTCCCTGCGAATATTATATAAAACCGGATCTATCAACTGACCAGCAGAATAGGCTCCCCAATCAAATTTCGCCTCTTCACTCATATTGGTAGCTGCTATAGTTTTATTATAGTCTTCATCTACAAATGCACGGTTTCTAAGTTGTTTCCAATAGCCACTAGCCACATTATCGACCGTTCCTGTTTTCTCATAGCATGCCTCCATATAATTCAAATAAGCCTCCGCTGCCCGGAAAATGATACTGCCGGTATATCCTAAAAAGTTACCGCAATGTTTTCCATCATAATTCAGACCTTTCCTCAATGCATACCCTGTTGAGTATGACCAACCCGCGCTTCCGTTTGTAATATCCGGAACAGGCTCTTTTATTGTACCATGCGTATTTTCCGGTGAATCATAAAGTATATTTGTTTGTCCGGGTTCCTTCAAAAACAACCACAATCTACCGTCTCTATTCTCTCTGACCTGTGAAATTTCCTCATCACCGGCATACGTTGAAGATGCATTATAGATAGGTAAACCATTTTTCATCAAAAATGTATTTACCATTCCTCGTGTAGGTCCAACGCCATCATTTCCTCTCTGAGCCATTTGTACAACCCCATGTGTTACACCTAAGCCTTTACTATATTGCCGCCATAACAGCACTTCGCTAAAGCCGGACATATCTTCCGCACCGAACATATCGAAATAAGGATTCGTAGGATCCGCCAGCGTTTGCTGCAAAACACCATTATTATCAACCAACGGAATAGCATCGGCAACCTGTTTTGCAGATTCCATAGCCAATGAAAGAAAATAATCAATTTCTTTATCTATATCTCCCAGCGGATACAGATACCCTGTATTATAATCTTTATTTTTCCCGGGCCATCCTTCTCCATTAGGAACAAAGGCTGTATTTTTAAAATATTTCAACCAGGTACCTTCAAACAGAGCAACCCTCGATTTCACCAATAATGCACAATTTTTAGAAATACGATTTTTCTTATCATCCGGTTTATCTTTCAATAAAAAAATCGCAGAATCCAAATCTGAAATAATAGCCCGTGCCACTTCATTTCTGGGAGAACGTTTACTTGCCTCAGTCAACGCTTCTTTTTCATCAGGCAGAGTCGTTTTAATAATAGGAAAATCTCCGAACTCCTGAAGCTTTTTAAAATATTCAAAGGCTCTCAGGAAATACATTTCCCCTATATATTGCTTAATATTGGTCTCATCACCTTCCAATCCGCCTGCTTCCCACCGGGGAACCACATTCTGGATAAAATAGTTACAGCTATAAATCATATCAAAACTCCAGCTGCCTCCGGATTGAGCTACTTTCCATTGCCCCGGAACATATCTGTTATCATAGTTCTTATGCGCCATCTTATCCGTATGCATATCCATACCGTAAGTTCCATATCCTGAGCCGGAGTTGGAATGAGAGACCAAAATCGTGGAATACAGATTATTAGCGTATGAAGCTAATTGTGACTCTTCTGTTAAATAATTTTCGGGCGTCACCATGGTCAAAGGCTCTCTGTCAAGATAATCATTACACGCAAAGAATGTACCAACCATCAACACACCCGCTATCTTTTTCAATATACTTGTCGTTTTCATGCTATTCTATTTAAAAAGTAAGACTTAACCCAACTGATAATGTTTTAGAAAGGGGATAAACACTGCCATTCCATCCTCCATCAATAGTTTCGGGATCAAATGTCCCAAACATTTTAGTGCCAGTCCATAAATTTTCACCGGAAACATATACTCTTAACTTAGACACAAGGAATTTTTTTGTGATCAATTCCGGTAAAGTATATCCTAATTGTATATTTTTCAGGCGAATGTAAGCAGCATTCTGCAAGTAGCGGGATTGGGTTTGTTGATTCTTTGAAGTACTGAAATCAGGTCGTGGGAAATAAGAATCCAGATTCTGTCCCAATATATGATCAGGATTTTCTCTAAAATAATCCAGATGAGGAAGCATACAGGTCGATTCCCAAACAGAAGATGCAGCACCCCAGAAATAATAACTACTCTGAAAATAGTCTCTTTTCATCACTCCCTGGAAAAATGCACGAAAATCAAATCCTTTATAATCTAAATTCAAATCCAAACCGAATAAATACCGGGGAGTATTATTACCTATAACTTTCATATCTCCATGGTTCCCTTCCGTATTAGCTCCGTTATCGATTTTTCCATCTCCATTCAAGTCAGCATACATAATATCACCAGCTCCCCAGCGATTACCGATCGCATCCTGTCCTCCGTTAGGTAATGAAGCCAAATGGGCATCCATCTCTTCCTGAGTTTTTGCAATTCCTATCGTTTCATATCCCCATATTTCACCCAGCATCATACCTGCTCTGTATGTATCTTTATCCAAAGATCCTGTCTCATTCGGGTAACGTGTAATTTCTGTTTGAGAATCGGACAATAAGAATTTAACACCATAGCCAAGGCCGCATTTAAGCTGGTCATTCCAGCCAACGGATAATTCCCATCCGTATGTTCTTAAGTCTGTATTATTTGTCTGAGGAACCGCGGTTCCCAAAGTAACAGGTAATTCCGGCGCCGGTCCCACCATGTCGATTGTTTTTCTCGAATAAACATCCAACGAACCATTCAAGCGATTGTTTATCGCAGCAAAATCCAGACCGACATTCCATGTTTTTACACGCTCCCACGTCATAGTAGAGCTAACCAGTCCCGGAGCAGCTGATGTGTTTGGTTTTATTCCATTCATCAACCAATCGCCATTGGATGCCTTAACCGTCATTGCCTGATAAGTCGGATACCAACTATCCGTATTTTGGTTGCCTAATTCACCATATGACCCCCTAAATTTAAACGTACTTATATATTCCTCCAGGTTAGACCAAAACGCTTCTCTGGCAACATTCCATCCGACAGAAAAAGAAGGGAACCAACTCCAACGGTTATCTGCCCTAAAACGAGAAGTTCCATCGTAACGCAAATTGACTTCCAGTAAATATTTTTGTTGATAATCATAGTTAATACGTCCAAAAAAGCCTGCTGTCGCCCAATGATCAGAAGCTCCGTTCACAGATGGAGTAACTTCTGCTCCATAAACATCCAGGCCAGTCGTTAAATCAACCTCCGGCAAAGAAGGAATAATTATGCCTTCTCGTTGAAGTCCAAACACCTTCTTCTTCATTAATTCCGACTGAAATCCAATCATTCCTTTAAAATTATGTCCGGATTCCAACGACTTCGTATATTCCGTATATGCACTAAAATTTGTATAGTTTTCTTTTGCATGATCTTCATGTACATGCGAGTTATTATTGTATGGGTAAGGCTTACCTTCCACATCATGATTATAAGTCTTTTGGATTTCCCAATGGGTGTTCGCATTTTTGATCCTATAATTAAAATCCACAAAAGTTTTCCAACCTTTAATAGGTTCCAAGACTACTTGGGCCTGCTGGTACAAGTAGTCTGTCTGGTATATACCAGAGCCGCCGTCCCGTAAATTCAAAGCAGGAGATGGAGACGCATACAAATTACCATTGGGGTCATACAACGGAAGAGTCGGCCATCCCTGACGTCCTAAATCATGAAAGAGATCATCCCGGAGAAAAGAAGGACGCTTCAAATCTTCCCTGATAAAACGATTGCTATAATTCAACTGTGCCCAATCGGTTATTTTTACATTAATCTTAGCTGTTCCCGTATATCTGTCATAAGTATCCTGGCTCAACTTCATCATTCCGTTCTGATCCAGATAGTTCATAGACACATAATAATTAACAGACTCATTTCCGCCACTCAAACTCAAATTATGTTCCTGAGAAAATACCCAGTTACGATAAACAACATCATACCAATCTACATTATCATTTCCATAAAGATAGCCATCTCCCCACATCTTAGGATTACTCGGATTTACAGGCACAGAAGCAGTGAGTTTGCCACTCTGATAATCTTTAATCCGTTGCATCTGGTCATCTCCAAACTGTGGAGCAGCTCCACCATTGATACAAGCATCATTAAAATATGTAGCGAAAGTGTAGGAATCGGCCATCTGAGGCAATAAGACCGGATCACTCCATCGGAAACTATTATTATAATTTACTGTAGGCTTCCCACTTCTCCCCTTCTTAGTCGTTACTAAAATTACCCCAAAAGGTGCACGGGAACCATAAATCGAAGATGCCGCCGCATCTTTCAATACTGAAATATTTTCTATATCCTGAGGATTTATAGCATCAATATCCCCCTCCATTCCATCTATCAGAATAAGAGGACTACCACTCGATCCTTTACCGATTGTCGCAGTACCGCGAATATTCATACTTGCACGTTTTTCCAATCCTCCCATATTCTGAGATATCTGTAACCCCGGTACCAAACCTTGCAAAGCCTGGGCAGCTGTCATTACAGGACGTGATTCCAAAGCTTTTGCGTCAGCAATACCCACAGAACCTGTTAAGTTCACTTTTTTCTGGGTACCAAAACCTATTACAACAACTTCGTCAATCGACTCCGTATTTTCCTGCATGACTACGTTTATTTCTTTTTGGTTTGCAACATTTATTTCAACTGTTTGCATTCCTATATAAGAGAAAACCAAAACGCTGCCTCGTGGAACTTCCAGGCTAAATTTGCCATCCAAATCGGTAACAACTCCCTGTGTTGTTCCTTTTACCACTACAGAAACCCCTATTAAAGGCATTCCTGTCGCATCATGAACCACGCCACTCACATTTTCATCTTGATTCATTACACTAATCTTCAGATTGTTATCCCCAAAAGCACAAGGGATAAATGCACCACATTGTAGAGAGACTGCCAGTAACAGCCGGACAGTTTTATGTCCAAACAGGAAATAGAAATATTTCCTCTTCTCATTATTCTCACTAATTTTCATAATACTAAAACGATTTAATTAATACTAGTCTATGATAATCTAAACATTCTTTCACCTAAAATTCTAATTAAATCCGGACTTAAGGATACTGTAAAGTAACATGGTTAGCTTTAAGTAACAAATAGATAAAATAATTATATAATGGACTATATTATGATATAAATTAACACACATCTCATATACCGAGACTCACACAATAAAGTCCCGTATTGCACAAATATGCACAACATATTTAATATTCAATATACAAACAGAGTTTTTTAACAACACCTTTTAAACTATTCCATTTAATTCCAATATTTCATAAATGGACTATCCGCTTAAAAACGTTACTATTACCATATTACCTACTATAAATTCTGAAACATTGCCTGTTATCCTGTTTTAATCAGTAAATATCTTCCGGCTTTGCCTCATTCGAAGAAACTTTCCCCGTATGTAACCGATCCAAAACATCCGATTCCATCGTGTTCGACGGACTAAAAGAGTCGCTTTTCATATATTCAAGCAGGCTGAAATATAATTGCCGTGCTTCCGGACGCTGTTTCCAGTCAGACAACAGGTCCATAGAGCAGAAAAGCAATTTACCCGGCCCGACTTTCACCTCGAACAGATTCGATAAACGGCGGTTATTCGCAAAATTATCGATCACTTCTACCAAGGGGGTCACGGCAGGCAGACTATCTGTCACGATCGTTTTAGACTGTTTCAACAACGACCACCATTGCCAGTCGGTATAATTACCTGTCGGGAAATGGCCGAATGCCGGATGTGCCGCATCACATAAGATACCCATTGAACCCGCCTGTTTCGGAAAATGAACCGGACTCCAGAAAACCGGAACAAATTTGCCTTCCAGTCCTACCGTTTGCCTATAATCCGGATTATACAAGACTTTCTTCCCTCCTGCCAAAGCTCTTACGGCTTCATTCAGATCACGCGTAACGATGATCTCTCCTTTATCTAAATCCGGTTGGACCGGATATACCCAAATACTCCATTCATTTTTATAAGGAGTGCTATCCAATACAACGGACAGGGTTAACCGGGCAGCCCCTGGTTGATTTAACGGGCTGGTAATCGTTTCAGGCAGCTTATTCAATCCGATGGCAAGTGACGGACAAGTCATTGTCCCTTCATTCACCACTTTACCCTTGTCATCTTTCAAAGACCAGGAGACAGATTGATTTTTCAATTCTTTATCTGTAAAATTGGCAATCTCAACCGTAGCAGCAAAAGGCTCGTCATTGGTATAAACAGCTTTCGGAAAACGTACCAAAGGAGATACCGGAGAACTAGCCTGACGGAAAATCGCAGCATCGGTTACGCCTTTACTGTCCCAAAATGCGTCCAACAGACCTACCAAAGCAGTGCTTTGCCCCGGAAAATCATGCAAGTCGAGAAGCTGGAAACCGCTACATCCGGCCGTTTTCATCGCGCGTTCAATCTCTTCTTTATATAAAAGGGCAGCCAGATAACCGGAAGCTTTCAGGTAATCGTCGGCTTTATCCAACAAACCTTTCTTTTCCAGTTCCTGTTTTACTCCTTTAAAGTTCAGAGGGTCGAGTACACCGGTATATTTTTCGATCTCTTTCAGGTTCGGGTATACCGAATATTGTCCGACCTCATGCGTAATCAACGGAACTGTCATTCCTTCCACAGAAGCTGTATAATCTTTATCGAACGAAGGAGACTGGGTATCGAAGACTCCCTGACCGCGTACCCAACCTTTTTTAGTCCATTGCGTAATAAAGAAATCATCGTCCGGTTCAGGCCAGTCACCATGTCCACCTTCGAAGGTGAAAGAAGTGGTTGTATATAGATGACGCGGATCTTTAGCCTTTACATAACTCAGTAACCGGGAAAGGAAATTAAAGTCCGGTTGCAACTCATTCCCCAGACTCAGGAAACAAAAAGAGGGATGATTACCGTATTCAGACAGGATACGGTCAGCTTCAGCATACAAATATTCGTTTGTTTTCTGATCTTGTCCCACGCTTAACGACCAGAGAGGAAGCTCTACCTGTAGATAAAAACCTAAAGAGTCAGCAACCTGAAAAGCCGCTTCCGGCGGACACCAGGAATGGAAACGCAAATGGTTCAATCCCCATTCACGGGCAGTCAGAAAGACTTTCTTCCATCCCTCGGGTTCCATTGGAGGACGCCCGGTGAGCGGGAAAACACAACATTCGAGCGTTCCCCGCAAGAAAGCTTTATTTCCATTCAACAGCAGGTCCGATTGGTTATGCCGGAATTCGCGCATACCGAACTTCGTACTCCGCCCGGCTCTCACCGAACCGGCTTCGACCTTCAGATCCAATTGATACAATGTCGGAGTAAATTCATTCCATACCTGCATCGAGTCACCCATCGGGCAGGTGATGTCCAGCAACGATTCTCCCGATGGAAATTCCATATCACGCGTCACGGTTGTAATCGGGGTATTCTTCTGTTTTTGTACTACAGCCTGCAAAGAACCTTTTGTGGCCTCACCACGATTATTGATCCTACCTTTCACATGCACTTGTCGGCCGGAAACGTCCGGATACACTTGCAAATCTTCGATGGAAAGGGCATTTTTAGCCGTAAGAGATATTTCACCGATAATACCGTTCCACATGATCTGTGTTTCATTCGTATAGGCATGCGCCTTATCATCGATAGAAATATCATGTTGTTTCCGGTTATCGACACGGACTGTCAACTTATGTTTCCCCGGTGTCAGGTATTCCGTCAGATCAAAAATATGCGGACTGATCAGGCTCTCACAACGACCTGATACCGGCTTCCCATCTACCCACACCCTTGTCTGCCAGATAACACGCTCCAGCTTTAGTTCGATAGATTTCTCTTTCCACCCCGATGGAATCGTTACTTCACGAGAATACCAGGCCGGACCGACATAACTGTTTTTACGGGTAAGATGAAATATCTGTGGTTTACTGATAGAAGGCGGCAAAGTGTTCGGAACACCATATCCTGCTTCGTCGGTCGTTCCCGGCAATCGGATTTTATCGGCAAACGAACGGTCGAACCATTTCTCCGATACACCGACATCGGTACTATCCATCGCAAATTGCCATTCTCCGGCCAAAGAGATCACCGACGATGCCTCCTTGCAAGAGGTAAACATCATCAATACAAAACATATAGATAAAAAATTCTTCAACATATCTATTAATTATTGATGTGCAAATTAGCTGTTAAGAAACGAATATTGTTTGTTCATTGACTATGAACAACGTTATTCATACTATCTGAACAGTGCTGTTCATAGTATCCGAACCGTGTTGTTCAGACATCATGAACAGTACTGTTCAGATTATCGGAAAAATCAAATCATCTCCCGATGTATCTGTACTCCCTGATGGTTATTATCCATTTCGGCGGCAATATCGAAATACTTCATTGCCTTTTCGTTATTTCCTAATCCCAGGTGGCCTAATGCCATCAGGTAATTGCAATGAATACGGTTCTTTTTATTCATATCGTCTTCCCAAATCTGCAAATCAGGCAGGGAAACAGCGAAATAATCCATCTTGAAAACATCGTAAACATGCTTTTCACCATAAGAGATCAGGTTATTGAAACGCCCCCGTGCTTCATCTTCGCGCCCCAACTTACGCAATGCCAGCCCCTGATAAAAGATCTTATCCGGCTTTTGGTCGTTGTAATACATAGCAGCTGCAGGCTGGCTGTTCCCGACACTTGCCTGAAGGAACAGAGTTTCCGCTTCCTGATCTTTACCCAAACCTTGCAAAGCACATGCCTTATAATAATTGAAATCGTTCTCCTGTGCACCGTACAACTTTCCTTCACCCATATTATGCGGATAAGTGAAACATTCTTCGATCAGATTCAAAGCCTCCGGATATTTCCCTTCAGACAGCAACCTCTTTACCAACTCTACACGGGCAAGCTGATACTGTGCAGGAACCTTTCCTTCCCCCCCTTCCCAGGGATGGAACTGGCGGGCATCGATCATACGGATCGCTTCTTCATATCGTCCCAACTGGTTGAGCAAGGTTATATATTCCAGATACAGATCGTCACGCAGGAAAGCGACCTCTTTATGTTTGTCGAGGAATGCAAGCCGGTCGGCATGCGAACGGTTAAGACGCTTGTACAATTGATCGAGCTCCATCAGGATACGCGCATCTGTCGTATCGAGAGCAAAAGCCTTCTCCAACAAGACAACCGCCTCTTCTTGTTTACCCAGTTTATTGAAATAAGCCAATGAAAGGTTACGCAACACGGTCGGGAAAGTTTCATCCTGTTTTTTAGAAGCTTCCCAGCAAGCAATCGCTTCCGGATACTGGCGTTTGTCATACCACAGATTACCCAGGTAATAAAGAGCCTTCGGAGTCTCGGCTGCAAAATCGATAACAGCCTGAAGAGCTTGAATAGCTTCCAGCGTATTCGGGAAACAACAATCAGGCTGTTGTTTTTCCGCCTCACGTATTGCCGCCAAAGCCTTTTCTTTCCTGTCCAGACGGATCAGGAACCAACTCTTATAATAATGCAACATCGTCTGATCGGAAACAGGTTGTCCGATAGCCGTATCAGCCACCTTCAACGCCTCTTCCCAACAACCCGCCGATGCATAATCGAGCGCCAGTTCTTCATAATTATGTCCTTCCGGACGCATCAAAGAGATCAATGCTTTCAGATCGGAATCCTCTCCGGTTATCAGATACTTTTCAAAACCACAGCCAAAGTTGAAACGATCGATACGTAACGAATCATCAATCAGAGCGATTGCCTCATCGTTCCGTCCCAGATGACGAAGGATAGCCGCCTTCAGATGGCGTCCCCGCAAGTTATGCCAGTTACGGAGCAGAGATTTATCTACTTCAGAAAGCGCCTCTTCCCAATCTTCACGGGCAGCCGACAATTGAGCCAGTGAATAATAACCGGCATCCTGCCAGGCTGCATTCCAACAGGCTTTATAGAAATGATCATAAGCCTCTTCATTCTTTCCCTGATATTTCAGAGAGAGTCCCAGATTATACAGCGGTTCGCCGTCGTACGGATTCGGATTCCGTTCTGTCAATGTCTTTACCGCCTGACGCAGATAAGGTTCTGCTTTGGCAAACTGCCCTTTGCGGATCAACCACAGACCCATCGCATTATTATTACGTACATCGATCGGATCGCGGCGGATGGCTTCCTGATAATAATCCGTAGCCGAATAAGTGGCATGACGATACTGTTCCAGATGCAAACCGGTCAGATAGAGTTGTTCGGTTGTCCGTACATCTTCCGGGTCGAGCGCAGCTTTTGCAGGTTCGGGGACTTCTTTGATAACGTCCGGCTCCGGCTCCCACGTCAGTACCTGTTTTCCTTTCGCATTACAGATAGAAACCTTTACATCACATAAGCTATCGACAGGGACAAACTCCTCCAGTACGTTTTCCGGGGTTATATCGCGGGTTATATCAAGACAAATCTCCCCGGCTTTTTCGACGGTAATATGCAGACTTTTCTGTATTGATGTGGCAAAAATTTTTAATAAAGCCCCCTTTCCATCGGGTTCTATGTTCATCAAAAGATCGGAAGAAGCGTTCTTTACGACACCCAGTTCGCGATAAGGCATGAAATACTGGGTAAAAGTCTTCTCTTCATAAGGTTGCAACCAGGTGAAATCAGGTTGGTTGTCAGTATAAACACCTGTCATCAATTCGATATAAGGTCCGTCAGCATCCGTCAGGTTACGGTCCCACGCCTGTCCGAAATCACCGTTACCCCAGGTCCACTGCTTTTTTCCCGGTGAAATGTGATGGTTTGCCACATGCAGGACACCGGCACGGGTATCATTTTCATAACCGCCAACAAAGTTATATTTGGAACGGATCGCCATATAGGAAGTCGGGACAGGTATATTCTTATAACGGGAAATATCCACACCTGCGGAATAATCCATCTTATAATAAGTGCCCGTTGCAATCGGATAACGGGAAACATCCCGTTTGCCATGATCGAATACAGCATTCACATCGGCAGGAAACACAGATTGATAGGCATCATTCACAGCAACAGCCGGATTCGCCCACCAGAGAAAAGTCTGTGGGATGGGTGTCGGATTGTACAATTTTCCCTGAATTTCCAACACTGCACGTCCCGGACGCAAGGTAAAACCTGCCATTCCTTTCTGATGGAACATCCGTTCACGCTCGCTCACCCAAACAATAGCACTGCCGTCGGCACACCGTTCAATTGTATAGTCGATCGGCAGGAACGTACTCGGCCGGTGATGCTGCGGCCAGTTGAACTCGATACCGCCTGAGATCCACGGTCCGGTCAGTCCGACCAAAGCCGGTTTGATGACATGGTTATAATAGATGAAATGGCGGTTTTTGATCTTGTCGTATGCCATTTGTACCCGTCCTCCCAACTCAGGCAGGATCATCACCTTTATATATTCATTCTCCAGATAAACCGCATGATAACTTTTCTCCTCACAGGTATCTTCTATCTTTTCCACTACCGGATAAGGATAAACCACTCCGCTGCTTCCCTGGTAGACACGCTTCTCCAGGAACATCGGATTCTTTTCGGCTTTGCCAATACCGTAGGTAGGAAGAAGGATATCTTCTTCCCAAACTTTCACATTTTCAGTCATTTCAGTATATTTATTTTGTTAATTCTTTTTCCAGTTCTTCCAGAGTTTTTCCTTTCGTTTCAGGAAGTTTTGCACGGATAAACAGAAATCCGCCCAGACAGATAAGGCCATACAGCCAGAAAGTACCCGAAGCACCCACCACCTCATTCAGTATCGGGAAGGTATATGTCAGCAGGAAACAGGCCACCCAAAGGAAGAAAGTAGAGATCGCCATGGCCATTCCGCGTATCCTCACCGGGAATATTTCGGAAAGAACCACCCAAACAACCGGCGCCAGCGACATCGCATAGCAGGCTATCGCCATCACTACCAGCAGAAGCATCGGCCAACCGCTCATTTCCAGGAAGTAGCAGGTTCCCAATATGGCATAGATGATAGCCAGCCCCGCCGAACCGACAAACATCAGGGTACGTCTACCCCATTTATCCACAGTGTAAATGGCTACGAAAGTAAAGATCACATTGGTCACTCCTGTCACTACAATATTCATCAGCACATCGGAAACGGCATAACCGGCTTCCGAGAAGATCTCATGTGCATAGTTAAAGATCACATTAATACCACACCATTGCTGGAAGATCGCCAGAACGATCCCGATCACCAGCACATTACGGACACCCGGTTGCAACAGGGCACCCCAGTTCGCCTTTTCTTCTTTTTTACCGGTCAGTTGAGCCAGTTCATTCAGCGTCTGATCAGCATATTGCTCACCACCGATACGCGACAGGATGGTTCGTGCCTGCGCCGTCTTCTGTACGGTAGCCAGCCAGCGCGGACTCTCCGGAATAATAAACGAAAGGACAAAGAATAATCCTGCCGGAATCAATTCCGCCCAGAACATCCACCGCCATGCCCATTCGATACTATTATCTGTCAACGTTTCACCGCCCTGTGTAAAATATTCACCAATCTGCCAGTTTGCCAACTGCGCCATCAGGATACCTAAAACGATTGTCAGCTGATTCAGGGAAACGAATTTTCCCCGGACAGAAGCCGGAGCGACCTCTGCAATATATACCGGCGAAACATTCGAAGCAATCCCGATACCGAACCCGCCTATTATACGGTAAATGATAAACCAGGTAAAACTATCGACCGCTCCTGTCCCATAAGCAGACCATACAAAAAGAAAAGAAGCGATGATCAACATCTTTTTCCTTCCATACTTATCACTCCATTCACCGGACAGTAATGCTCCGGTCAGGCAACCGATCAAAGCACTGCTCATAGCCCACCCGCGAAGAGCAGCAGAGCCTTCCAATCCAAAGAACGGTTCATAGAATATCTTTGCGCCACCGATCACCACCCAGTCGTAACCGAACAGCAATCCTCCCATGGCTGAGACAAGACAGATAAGTAATAAATAAGCAGTTGTTCGCTTCATGACAATAGAATTAAAGTTATGGTGCAAAGAAACAGTCTTTCCGTAAATAGTGAAATAGATAAAACAGACTTAAAGATGGACAATTTTACGATTTAATTATATCTTTGCAACATTAATCTATCTGATACCATGATCAAACGAAAAGACGGTTTTAGCGGTGAACGGGCACTTGTGCTCCCTTTGTCAGTCGTACAGGAGATGGAAAAGGATGCACTTTCCTCGATCCTGCATATTACGGATATCGGTTATTATCCGAAAGCTCTGCACCATTTCCGGGAACGTACGGAGCCTATCAGTCAGTTTGTCTTTATCTATTGTATAGAGGGAGCCGGATGGTTCCGTGTCGGGGAACAGGAATATGCGGTAAAAGCCAATCAATATTTCATACTGCCTGCCGGAGCTCCGCACGCTTACGGTTCGGACGAAAACAATCCCTGGACAATTTACTGGATACATTTCAAAGGGAAACTGGCCTCCTACTTCGCCGGACAGGCTGCCCGCCCGATAGAAATTAAACCGAGTGTCCAGTCGCGTATCAGTAACCGGAACGATCTTTTCGAGGAGATATTCCGCACGCTGGAAATGGGATATAGCCATGAAAACCTTCTTTATGCTTGTTCTGCATTTCATTATTATCTGGGTTCTTTACGTTACCTGCAACAATATCGCGAAGCCGTCCGTACCGAATCCGACACAAACGATATCGTAACAGCCGCTATCCATTATATGAAAGAGAATCTGGAAAAGAAACTGACATTAGCAGATCTGGCAACCCATATCGGCTACTCCCCCTCTCATTTCTCCGTTCTGTTCAGTAAACGTACCGGTTATGCCCCGTTGACTTACTTCAACCAACTCAAGATACAGCAAGCCTGCCAGCTCCTGGACTTTACGGATATGAAGGTCAATCAGATATGCTATAAGATAGGAATAGAAGACACCTATTATTTCTCCCGGCTGTTCAGCAAGATAATGGGGATGTCGCCGAGGGATTACAAAAAGCAAAAGAAAGGATAATTACACAAAAAATCATCCGTATACCCTCAAAAAAAGGGAGCAACAAACATGCTGCTCCCTCTGAGTAAATGTGTTAATTGTTCAGTTAGTATTCTTCGTTAAAATACTTTCATGCTAAATTCACTCCATACAAAATAGTTAGCTCCAGTAGCATTTTTAGTGACAGTAAAGCGAACGATTTTAAAGGGTTTGCCAACCATTACCTGTGATTCATACGTTTCTTTGCCGCCTGTAGGCAAACCACTATCCAATGTTCCTATTTTACTGAAAGAAACACCATCCATACTTCCTTCTATTATGATTTCTGCAGGAGCTGCATTTCCATTAGACGAACGAGTCGTATAAGTAAAGCTAAGAGCGCTACTTTCGGCAGGCAATGCAACCTCAACATAATGATAGCCTTCTACAGCCACACTCCACGCCGAATGGAAGTAAGTTTCCACGTCTCCGTCCAAAAGATTTGCCAATGAACCTTCCGACGGTTCAACAGCATTGGAAGAAAGCATATTTACCGTCAAAGCCACATCTTTAAGTTTACTTTTATCCGGAACATACGAAATACCATACAAACAAGTATTTTTCTCCGCATCGATAACAAAGCCTTGTTGTGTACAACCGGTCAAACGCAAGGGTAAAACATAATTGCCATAAACCAATTTCGTACGGTCTACATTTATTTCCATATCTTTCAGGCTATATTCCGGGGTAAACGGAACGATGCCATCCCCACTCAAGGTATATGCATTTTCCGGCAATAAGGCATGATCCGTTTCATTTCCGGTATTATACTCATCCAACAGCGAAGGGTCAACTTCAACTGTACAATCGAATGTCCATTTATTTACCATCGGCATAGTGACAGGCAAAGTAAACCTGGCCTGCTCTTCTCCCTCATCCGTAAAAATATTGGAAACAAAACCTGTCTGATCAAAATAGATTGAAGGGATCATAACAGAAGGAATCAACAGCATACTATTCTTTTCTGCATTGATCGAATCTTTCGAGTCGGCCAAAGAAATCGGCAATACATAATCAACATCAGCCGACAAATCGTAAATAAGATCTGTCCGGAATACGATATTTACCATTTTATATTGATCTTTGGCATCAAAGTTCAGCCGGTCATCAAGGATCTGATAACAGTTAGCGGGTAACTTCACATACCGAGTACCAGATTGCGTATTATAAGCGGTTAATGCTTCGTCACTCCAAACTTCTATTCCGACCTCCGCGATACTCCCCAGGTCAGAACCGGCTTTATTTACCACCTGTTGATATTCGGTATCTTCTCCTGTCTTATAGAGCGTCAGAGGCACCTCGCCGCTATTCTTAAAATAAAGGACTGTACTATATTCGCTTAAATATTCACCTTTGTTGTCTTCACAAGCCGTGAACGAAAGTCCCAAAGCAAATAAAAGCGATATGATTAATCTATTTTTCATATGTAATTTCTTTTTGGATTCGTAAGATATTTCTATTACCAACCATAATTTTGAGTCAATAACTTATTTCTGTCCAATTCACGCTGTGAGAAAGGATAGAGATAATGATTATCTTCAAATACCCGTGTTTCAAAAGTAACTCTTTCCCAAAAACCATCGGGAGTATCATCTCCACTTCCGGGATATTGTGTATTCATGCCGAACATAGGACCGCCGTCCACTTCTTTAGCGATCATCCAGGTGCGCGTATCGAAATAACGATGATTTTCAAATGCAAGCTCAACCCGGCGTTCATTGCGGCAAAGTTTTATCAACTCTTCGGTCGAAGCATTCGGATAGACCTCCGTAACCGGAACCAAACCGGCGCGGTCGCGTAAATCGGCCCAAAGTTCCATTGCCTGTGTTTCATAACCGGCAGGTAAGTTCACATTACGTTTCTTACATTCAAGCACGGATTCAATAAAATTAAGATACATTTCAGCCAACCTGAATGTCGGAAAAACAATATTCCCCCATTGACCACTGGCAGAGTTGAGCGTATGATCGTAAAAACGATTGATCACATAACCGGATTTAGGATAATCATGCGACTTATTTCCGTTAGCACCTTTTGCAAAAGAAATCAACGTCATACCACTACCGTGATGCCATTTGTTTCCTCCGAAAAATACAGAAATATAAAAACGAGGCTCACGATCTTTATACATATTCGGAGCTGTTAAATCGTAGGCAGCAGCACCTCCCCACGCAGGATATTCCCATGTTGTTTTATCCAGTTCATTTTCACTATATCCCGATCGCTTATCGATCACAGGATTTGTTCCGTTATATCCGGTAATCGGATAACGCCCGTTATTCATAGCATATGCATCCACCTGTTGTTGTGTCGGACCTACACCACCATAAGCCGTTCCGGAAATTCCGGTCGGAACCGTGTGTACTCCCATTGTATATCGGCCCTTATATCCGGTTGACCAAATCAATTCCGAATTCCAATGTTCCTGAGTTATCCCATAATAATTTGCATATGGGTCAGAGCCGTCACCTGCACGATATAATTTATACAGCGGATCATCGATCAAAACTTTAGCCGCCTTAGCTGCTTCCAGCCATTTATTTGCATCATACTCCTGAGGGAACAAATGGACTCCCGATAATTCTGGGAATCTATCGGTTACCGGATTGACAACCGAACCGTACAATTTATTTCCATTAAACAGATCACGGGCCGAATAAAGCTTCAAGCGGGCAATAACAGCCTGACAAGCTCCTTTTGTAGCTAATCCTTTCTCCGCATCCGAATAATTTTCAGCCATTGCCGGATCGTTGATACATGCTTCCATTTCGCTTACTACATAGTTCACACACTCATCCCATGTATTACGCGGACGATAAAGATCTTCCGTCGATGCCGTGAAATCCAGCAATTCGTCCCCCAGTAAAAAGACAGGTCCATAAATGCGCATCATCATAAAATAATAATAGGCACGTGCAAACCGGCTTTGCACCTTCCATTGCGCCAGTTCTTCTTTTGTGACGATCGGGTCGGAACATCGGTCTACATTTTGCATAAAAATGTTACATTCACGTATTCCCTTATAATAGAAATCCATTTTGTAATAAGGTACGCTACTGGCATTCCAGGAACCGAAATTGATCCAACGTGTATCGCGGTCATAAGTCACCGAAGCTTCATCAGATGCGCCTAACCAGGGTGAATAATTAAAATCTTCAGCATCATTCGGTAAAAAACTCATTGAATTAAGCCAATAACTCCGGGTATTGCCACGGGTTTCCCAGATTTTATCAAACGTCAGTTTTTCGTCTTCCTGCCTATCCAGAAAATCATCACAAGATGAAAAAAAGGAAGACCCTATCAAAAGACAAATAATTTGAAAAGATTGTATTATCGATATTTTCATATTTATAATTTTTTAGAGGATTAAAAATTAGCATTGAAACCAATTGTTACGACTCGGTTCGGAGGATATCCCGAGCCATCTCCATTTCCTTTTTCAGGGTCCCACAACTTAAACTTACTAAACGTAAGCAAGTTATTTCCGGATAAATAGAAACGCAATGACTTGATAAAAGTCTTACTCATCAAACTTTTAGGCATCGTATATCCAACTTCAAAGTTTTTCAGACGCAGGAAACTGCCATCCCGCATCCACCAATCGGAAGTCTGTGCATTATTGGACGAACCCGATGATCCGCTCCAGCTCAGACGGGGATATATAACCCCTGCATTTTGTTCCGGCGTATTACCCGGTCTCCATACCTTATTATAAACATCCTCATTGATTGCTGCACGTTCCATATTTCCGGAGCCGAAAGGAGTTTTTATAGTCGATCCGCTTAAAAAGAAATTGACATGTCCGACCCCCTGGAAAAATACATTCACATCCCAATTCTTCCATTGTGCAGTGGCACCAAAACCATAGATCATTTCTGGAAGATTGGTATATCCCATCGCCACCTGGTCTTGCGAGTTGATCACTCCATCGCCATTGATATCCTGATATTTAATATCACCGATGCGATATTCACCAAATGTTTGTTTAGGACTATTATCTATTTCTTCCTGACTCTCAAACAGTCCCAGTGCAACCAATCCGAAGGGTTGCATAGCTCCACCCGAACCGAATGGTTTCCCTATCCTGTTCTGATACTTATATTCCCAATCCGGCTCATCATTATTAAGCAACTCATTTCTATTGTAGGTAAAATTGGCACGGCCAGTCAGAAAAATTTCACCAACCTTCTGTGAATATTCCACTGTTCCGTCAAACCCCTGATTCTTTGTTTCACCGATATTGGTATAAGGAATTACAGATAAACCGGTAATAGCTGGTAAACCGGCACGTTGCAGAAAAATACCGGTACGTTTTTCCGAAAAATAATCGGCCTGAATACGCAGCTTATTGAATAAAGAAAATTCGGCACCTACATTGAGCTTATGTGCCTCTTCCCATGATGCAGTTAAATTTTCTACATCACCGACACGGATACCTCCGCCACCATTACCACCGGCAGAGCCATAATTCCAGTTTCCTGCCCCGGCATCATTGCCGACAAGGATAGTCGATTCATACACCCAACGCCGTTGTCCTCCGATATCGTCATTCCCGACTATACCATACGAACCTTTCAACTTAAACATATCCACCACTTTAGTCAACGGTTGGAACCATTTCTCATTAGAAACCATCCACCCGATAGCACCTGCCGGAAAAAAGCCGAAACGATGTCCGCGTGCAAAGTTTTCCGAGCCGTTATAACCAATATTTACTTCTGCAAAATAAGTATCATTAAATGCATACGTCATACGTCCTGCAATACCCTGGTTTTTATATGGCAAAGATTTAAACTTATCTCCTTCCTGAGTACGGGTGTGAATTTTGTGATTATATAAGAAAAGGGCTCCCAAACGGTGTTTTTTATCAAATAGACGTTCATAATTAAGAGAGGCTTCCATATAAGTCGTCATTGTACCGTCACGACCGATAGCATACGACAATTCGCCACTACCGGTACGGATCGGAGTACCGAAGATGAGATTCCCTTCCTCATCTCTACCGGTAGCATGGTACTGAGTAGGCTCTTTACTACGACGCTGAATCGTTGTATTCCAGGCATCCCAGGAGAACTTAAAATTACCGGTCAAACCTTTCAATGGTTCCCAGATCGCTCCAAAATCCTGAGTCAATCCGACCAGCGACTGCGAAGAATTCCAGAATTGCTGGCGATAACCGGAATGTACAAGCATATTCCAGGGATTATAGCCTGAGTCACTTGAAGGAGCGGCAATTGTCCCGTCTGAATATTGAACGGGAAAAGCATTAGGAGAAACCAGATAAGTATATTGCCAAATCGTATCATCATTATCTCCAAACCCCGGACCAAAAGACTTTTCATATATATTCGCCAGGTTTAAATTCAGAGTGGTACTTTTAGTCAAAGATAAATCGACATTCGCCCTGAAATTAAACTTATTGTAATTAATAGACGAATTATAGTCATATATATCCCCTGCACTTTTAAAAATAGAGCTTTCATTATAGAATGACCCGGAGATATAGTATTTTACAATCTCCGTTCCACCCGTGATACTCAGGTTCACTCGTTGATTGGAAGCCAGATCATTATACAATGCATCGATCCAGTCTACATTCGGATAAAGATCCGGATCGGCTCCGCTACGATACATTTCCAGGACTTCCGGCGTATAATAGCCTGGTTGGATATCATTATACAAATCTGCCCACTGTGCAGAGTTCACCATTTTAGGCATCTTGGTCGGGCTGGTAATACCTGCTTCTGTCCGTACATTGATCGAAGGTTTCCCGATATTTCCTTTTTTAGTTGTGATAAGAATAACTCCGTTTGCTCCGCGTACGCCATACACAGCAGAGGCTGAAGCATCCTTAAGAATGGAAAAAGAGGCAATATCATCCGTATCGACCAAATCCAACTCACGTTCAATGCCATCGACCAATACCAAAGGGGTTGAATTCCCTTTAAAAGAAGAGACACCGCGAATATAAAAGTCTGCAGCACTGTTTTTACCGGGTTCACCCGACCGGCTCATCGCTACAACTCCAGCTAGTTGACCGGCCAGCACATTGGAAATAGAAGCTCCCGGAACTTTCAAATTTGAGACATCTACAGTAGAAATAGCTCCTACTACACTCTCCTTTTTCTGACGCCCGTAGCCAACAACAACAACCTCGTCCAACACTTCATCATCAGCTTCCAGCGTTACATTTATTATCGATTGATTACTGACAGCGATATCCACACTCTTCATTCCCATATAAGAAAAAGTAAGAACTCCTCCTATGCCTTCCACTTTAATCGCATATTTACCATTGATATCGGTTACAGCTCCGACAGAACTGTTTTTCAACCAAATATTTGCACCGATCAGAGGTTCTCCGGCCGCATCCACGACAACGCCTGTTACCGTAACACTCTTTTTTTGCGAAACAGAAGGCAAAGAAACCGGACCGGAAGTCGCTTTTCTTTTTACTACTACCTGATTTCCATTTACCTGATAAGTTAATCCCGTTTTTTCAAACAACGGATTAAGTATCTCTTGTATGGAACCCTTTACTACTTCAGTTTTTACTTTTCTATTCAATTCGCTTTTTATCTCATCGGAATAAAAAAATACATAACCGGTTTCGGTCTCTATGAATTTAAAAACGTCCAGCATAGTAGACTGTTTTTGCTCCAGGATTTGTTCTATCGAAATAGACGAATCATTATTTGCATAAGCATAAGTGATACTCATACTCAGCAGTAATACAATTATATGTCTGATTTTTTTCATACATTTGTATGTCTTTAGGTTTTTCATTTTTAATTGGAAAATTTAATCTCTGACAAGTCCGGATGATCTTGCCCATCGTCCGGACTTCTTTTTTATCGGTAATGTTCCTTCATAATCTTATCTCATAGGCATTCTGTTTTTAAGGTTATTATTCTATTATCAAAGTATCTGATTCAAAATGATATTGCGTATTATAAAGAATAGAGAAAGTTTCCATAACCTGATGGATATCGTCAAACAGAACGAGTTTTCCGGAGGACCTTCTATCTCCGATTCCGGATTTACATCGTATCGGAATATTATAATACCGGCTTAATCGCATTAAGATATTATCCATCGTCTCTCCCCGAAACTGAAGTAAACCGTCTTTCCAGGATATATAATCATAAACATCCACCTCATCTATCTCGTTTCTACCCTCCTGAATAGTTAATTTCCGGTTAGGAAGTAACTGAATTGTTTCGTTATTTGTAGTTTCAACCGCTACATGACCTTCCACCAGCACAACAGAGCTTTCCTGCTCCTCTTCATAAGCTGAAATATTAAATTTGGTTCCCAGCACATTAACAACAAAACCTTTTGTTTTCACATAAAAAGGAATTTCTTTCCTGGCTACTTCAATATAAATCTCTCCTTCCACTTCTATTGAGCGTTGAGATGGCTCAAAACTGGAAGGAAAATGCAATATGCTACCTGAATTCACCCAAACTTTCGATCCGTCTTCCAGCAAAAGCGAAGAACGGCGTCCTTTGGGGACGACCAATGTATTCATAACGATCTTTTCAGGATCATCCTCTGTGACCTTCTTTGCAATAGTCCGCTCTTTTTCTTTTGCTTTTACCGTAATTTCCGAATCATAAGCGATCAAAGCATTATCTTCTACCTGAACAGTTTCGCGGGTATCCAGAATCAATGTCACTTCAGTCCGGGTACTGTCAACTATCAGTCCGGTATCCGCTACCTGATTTTGGGAGAACCAACTTTCACCCCAAAATCCAAAACCGGTAATACCCAGCAATAACACAGCAACGCAAGCGGCAGCATAGCGTATCAATCTCACTCGTTTCCCGACATGTCTCTTCTGCATAGTAATCTGTAAACCAGCCCAAAGTTGTTCCGACTTATCTGCCGGAACAGAAAAATCATTCAAACGAACTGATTTCAAAATGGCACGTGCCTGGTCTGCAGCCAATTGTTCTTCCGGATGTTCCTCCAGCCAGGAAAACCAAATCGCATTCAACTCTTCGGTAGGAGTCAGACACCACATGATGAAACTCCGATCATGCACCAATCTATGTGTTATTTCTGATATTTTCTTATCGCTCATTTATGAACCTTTTATGCGTCATTTCTTATACATACGCATGAAAAGGCTAAATGACCCCATTAAAAATAAAAAAAGGCTTCAATAAAATAAATAAAATAATAATGGGAGATAATTTTCACGAATACGATTAATCGCACGATAAATCAATTTGCGGGAGCCTTTCGTTGTCAATCCAAGTAAAACCGCAATTTCATCATATTCCAATTCCTGCATATAACGTAAATAAATAGCTTCCCGCTGACGTCCTGTAAGGCATTGCAACATATTTTCTATTTGCTCGGTTAACTCTTTTCGTTCCTCTTCTTCTTCGATACGATCTAATCCGGAAACAGAAATCTGAAAAAAATAATCCTCTGTTTCTATTAGTTCCTCACAACCAACTTCTTTTCTTTTTTGAGAGATAAATCGATTTTTTAAGCAGCGCAAAAGATAATTCTTTTCATGTTCACCCTCCGATATTTCGTTCTGATGATCAAAAAAATGAAGAAAGACATCATGAATAAGATCATACAATGTATCCTCATCCACACCTAGTGCCCTACCGTATGAATACATTTGGTCAATGTATTTCTCATATAGCACTTTGTAATTGCTCTGTTTGTTTTTCAGCATCACTTCCTTGTTTTTATACGATAGATAGTGGATACTTAGTTCATACAGAACTATTATCTATGTGTAAAAAAAACAAGTATGATAAGTAAAAAAGTAGAGCTGAAATCATTAAAAAGCAGAACAACACCATGTTCCTACTGTATAAATTCACCTTCTGTAGGAATAATTCTCACTTATTAAAGAGAATAATAGGTTTTATTTCTATTTTTGTGATCATTTTGAACTTAGTTCTGTATGAACTAAGTAATTTAACCGGATTTTCAGCGAACATAACACGCTGTTTTACAGCAACGTTTCACTATTTCTTTATAGTTATTCACATTTAAGAATTCTTCTATAGAATAATAAATATCTGGTTGTATATACCCTTCCTCAAACAATGCCGAAGGCTCATAAAAAGTCTCCGTTGCCGGTATCTGGTACTGTATCTTTGAATTAGGCAAAGCACTTCGAATGACATTTCCGCAAATAGGATAATACTGTCCTGCCTCTTCTCCTACCAATACCGCAGCATGCGACTGTTTTATTGCCAGACAAAAATTAGCTCCTGCTGAATAGGTCTTATTTCCCATAATAACAAAAACATTTCCATCATAGCCAGATTTGTTGGCTGGTGTAGATTCTTCCATAAATGCGATACCCTTTTCCATTATAGGATTTCCAAATCTCTCCATCCAATAATTCTTTTCTGCTTCATTTTCACCAAAGAACTTTTTAACCAAATCTGATTTAAGATATTTCTCCACACCTGCTTTCTTTCCCGTCATCCTCACTTTGGTAATGCTCTCATCCGTTCTCAAATGGTTTATGATGACAGAATTATTACCATCCGATCCTCCGCCATTATGTGTTACATCGATAAACAAATATTTTATATGCTTGCTTTTCAATTCACTAAAAAAGGCATCCACAAATCCCCGGTATTGCTTCACATTATCCTCCCCATAGATCATGCAAGTATTATAATAAAGAACCGCAATAGAATCTTCCGGATGAAAAGCAGAAGCATACGGCTTGGAATACACAGAATCATTTATTATCCTGTGAGTATCAACGCAAATGGTCGTATCACGAGATCCGTTTGATGTTTTTACGACACCTGTATATGTCATTGTACTTTTGTTGGCAGGAGATAGTAATAAATTCAATAACAAATTCATATTTTCATTCCGAAACCTCGAAGGCTGATCCCACGGAATCATAGAATCTATATCCAAAGCCGTATAAGACGCAAAAGAGTCTCTTACAGCCAACAGAGTATCACTTCCCAACAACATCTGATCCCCCCGAAACTCAACAGCCGGGAAGCGATAACGCCCCAAATCGGAGAAAAACCCGAACACAGCGACATGTCCATCCAGAAATTTCCTGACCTTCATCAACCGCCACCCAAAATCTTCCCGTGCCATAGGCACAGAACACGATTCGATCATCTTTTTCTCTAACGTAACAAAAGTCATCGAATCATAACGTTGATACGGGTCCGGATGTATATCCCTGATCATATGAAAAAAGTACCGGATATCTTCTTTCATATCTCCCGGACTTAACCAATCTTTATCACTTCTGTCGGCACAACCAATAAAAAAGAATAATATTAAAATACCAGTTATTAAGTTTTTCATAATGACTTCGGATTACAACAAAGCACTTAATCTCCCCAAAGATATGGATATTTATCTCAATGACCTTCCTGAAACAAAAAATTACCTGTCTGATATGGTGCTTTACAATGGATATGCTGTATATTTGTACAAATCTTTTTTCCATCTCACAACTGGGGAATGAAAAGATTACAGTAATGATATTCAATACGGGATCGAGAAAATAACCTTTAATTTGAAATTATTATGGGAGCTAAATACACGTTATACGAAACCCTAATGCCCATAAGGAATGGGAATACTCTATTATATGTACCCGTAACAGAAAGGAAGAAATATGAGTAACTTTTCAGGAACAGAGAAAAATACATTCTCGAAAATATACTTAGTGTATTTCCCAAAACTCGTACGTTTTGCACGGGAATATGTCATTTCAACCGAAGATGCCGAAAACATCGTACAGGATATTTTCATGTATTTGTGGGAACACCGGGACATGCTGGATTCCCTGACAAACCTCAACGCCTTCCTGTTTACACTGGCTAAAAACAGATGTATCGACTTTTACCGCCACAAAACATTCATAGATAGTAAAAAAGAATCACTGGATAATCTGCAGGAAAGAGAATTAAAATTAAAAATGGAAGCGTTGATGCAATTCGATGAAAACATTTTTACAGAAAAAGAAATAGAAGATCTATTGGCTAAAGCCATAGAACACCTGCCGGAAAAATGCCGGCAGGTGTTCATTCTGAGCAGAATGAATGGATTAAAGCATGAGGAGATAGCCACACAACTGGATATATCCGTACATACCGTGCAAAACCATATTGTAACCGCTATCCGTAAATTGAAAGTAGAATTGAAAGACTACCTCCCCCTGTTCATTTTCATCATCTAAAATCTTTCTCAAAAAAAATTTATTTTTTTCTGTTTTCGACTAGTAGATGGTCGGAACTTATCCGTCATATTAATAGAACAAGCACTAAATAGCATGAATGAACAACTAGATAAATATTTCCTCGGAGAACTTTCTGACACAGAAAAGAAAGAACTTCTTGATCAGATAGAATCCGACTCTGGTCATAAAGCTGAATTCATCCGTATGCAAAATACAGTCACTATCTCAAAGCTGGGAGAACAAAAGGGAGACAATGAATGGGCCTCACAGAAAATGGAAGAGCTGGGGAACCGAATCAACCGCCGGCAAATTCGCAAACTTTATCTTAATCTGGCAAAATATGCAGCAGTCGTGGCTATTCTTTTCATCAATATCTGGCTGCTCGCCGATAAATTCATGCCGGAAGAGAAAGCCGTCCTTTATACTAAAATAGAAGTCCCTAAAGGGCAACGCATCTATATGACTTTCCAGGATGGGACGGAAGCATGGCTAAGTCCCCGGTCGGTTATCAAAATCCCGAATGAGTTCAGCAACGAAGAACGCTCTGTGGAACTGGACGGCGAAGGCTTTTTCTCAGTTACAAAAGACGCTGAACGTCCTTTTATTGTCAAAACCAGACAATATGATATAAAAGTACTTGGTACCAAATTCAATGTATTTGCCTATTCGGAAAGCAACCGGTTTGAAACCAACCTGGTAGAAGGCCGTGTGCAGGTTATCAATAATGACAGGCCACAGGAAAGCATCATCCTGAAGCCCAATGAAATGGTTTCTCTTTCCAATGGCAACCTGATAAAATCCATCGCTTCATTCGACAATGAAGAATACCTGAAAAGCGGAATATTTTACTTCAGTAATAAGAAATTCTCTGAAATACTGGATTATCTTACTTTGTGGTACAACGTAAAATTCACGATCAAAGAATCAGCCCGGATCGACCAGTACATATCCGGAAAATTCCGTCAGAGCGATGAAATAGAAAGGATATTGAAAGCCCTGCAAGGAGTGCATCATTTCCAATACAAAATAGTCAACAATGAAGAGATAGATATATTCTAATACATAAGTATTCACTTCTAAATATAATGCCTATGAAATAAAAAATCAAATCATTCTACAGGAATGGTATAAAAAGGGGCAAGTGTTACCAGCACCTACCCCTAAGTCAATACCTTCCTTTTTTCATGTATTCCACAAACATTTAAAAACAGTATTAACTTTTAAAGCTATGAGCAAAGTTATGAAAAAAAACTTATTGCTATTGTTCAATCGTGTCAATTATATTGAATTAAAGCATACAATTCGTATTATGAAAATAACGACAGTTCTCACATTAATTGCAATTTTCCAGCTAAGTGCCACTGCTTTGCATTCCCAAAATGCCAAAGTGAGCATCAGCAAGAATAATCTGCCACTCAAGGAATTTATCCATGAGATAGAGAAACAGACCGATTATCTTTTCATGTACAGCGAAAAAGAGATCGATCTGCAGGAACAGGTACAAGTCAAAGCAAAAAACAAACCTGTTTCAGTAGTACTGGAAGAGGCATTTGCCGACAGCCAAATCAAATATAACTTCAATGAAGGATATATTTCCCTGCGAAAAGCAGAAAAAGGATCTATTAATCAGGAAAAACGAAAAATATCCGGTATTGTTAAAGAAACAACCGGTACTCCTATTATCGGAGCTAATGTCGTAGTGAAAGGGACTACTATTGGTAGTGTCACAGATATAGACGGTCGTTTCACACTGGATGTTCCGGCAAACGCAACCCTTACTATTTCTTATATAGGCTATCTGGCACAGGAAATCGCGGTCGGAAACAAATCGGATTTCTCTATCCTGTTAAAAGAGGATAGCGAAACATTGGATGAAATTATCATTATCGGTTATGGTACCACTTCTGCTAAAAAAATAGTTTCTGCCGTCACATCCGTAAAAGGAGAAACATTACAGGACTTACCTTTTCCGAACGTCGCATCCACCCTGCAGGGACGGGCTTCCGGTGTAATCATCCAGAACCAAGGCGGGGAACCGGGTAGTGAACCTAAAATATCCATTCGTGGCGGTGGTGATCCATTATATGTTATCGATGGTATCATTACCACAGATTGGGAGTTCAAAACATTGAACTCAGAAGACATTGAAAGCATCTCCATCTTAAAAGATGCTGCATCACTGGCTGTTTACGGTTCACGCGCAGCAGACGGTATTGTTCTGGTTAAAACCAAAGAAGGTAGAAAAGGCAAACGGTCAATAGTCTACTCTTTCAATGCACAGTACAGCCAGCCAACTGTTTTACCAAAGAAACTGGATGCTTACACATATGCAGATGTTCAGAACCAGGCAGCAATAGCAGACGGATACGGAGAATATCATCAATTCAGTAAAGATGAAATGGATGTTATCAGAAACCAGTCCGATCCTTACCTGTATCCGAATACAGACTGGTACTCGTTAGGATTGAAAAACTTTGCTCCGGAATACAGACATTCTTTATCTATGACAGGAAATCAAAAGGATGTTAATTACTACCTCTCATTAGGTCTCTTCGACCAAGGTAGTTTGTATACCTCTGATGCCCTGAATTATTCAAGATACAATCTCCGCAGTAATGTGAATACAACCTTTGAAGAAATCGGACTGAAAGTTGCTTTCAACATTAATGCAGCCATGGAAAAGAAAAAATATCCTTCATTTGCCGCCAATGAGATCTGGGATCACCTGAATGCCAAATCTCCGTTAGACCTCGCCTACAATGAAGACGGAACTTTAAGTACAGTATCTGACAACCCATTGATGGAAATGGATGAACGTTCCGGATATGATAAGAACAACGGGATGTACCTGAACACACAATTTGTTGCAGACTGGGCAGTACCCTGGGTGAAAGGATTATCACTCGGTTCTATGTTTTATTACCGTGTAAATTCAAGCCACTTAAAAAAACTTTCGGCCCGTGCTCCCCAATACGGTAAAGATGGAACGCAGTTGGAAGTGACAAAACCATCACTAAAGGAAGAAGCTTATTTCGGTGAATCTTACCAATTCGAGCTAAGCGCAGCTTTCCAGCGTACCTTCGCCAGTGTACATTCAATCGATGCCAAAGCCGTATTTACAGTAGCAGAAAATACCGGACATAATTTCTGGGCTTCCCGCAGAGACTATCTATCAACCACCGTCGATCAGTTATTTGCCGGCTCCAGCACAACCATGCAAAATGCAGGAAACTCGGAAGAAGGCGGACGAATGGGATTGGTCGGACGTTTGAAATATGACTTCGCGAACCGTTATTATATAGAAGGAAGTTTCCGCTACGACGGTTCGGATAATTTCGCCCCGGGACACCGTTGGGGATTCTTCCCGTCGGTTGCTTTGGGATGGGATATTACGGAAGAACCTTTCTTCAAAAATCTTACCCCAAGAAATATCGACCTCTTAAAACTACGTGGTTCTTATGGACAAATGGGTACCGAAACAGGTGTGAACCGATTCGGTTATCTGTCGACTTACAATATGGTTGAAAACGCAATCTGTATCGGTGGACAATTAGTATCCGGATTTAACGAAGGAGGACTGACATCTCCAGAACTATTAAGCTGGTATACACGTAATTCTTTAAACTATGGTATCGATGCAGCCTTCTTCAACTATCGGTTAAAAGGTTCCGCCGATTATTTCTTTTATGTAACCAAGGGGGGATTGGTTAGTCCGGAAGACCGTTACACGACTCCGCTGGGAACCAAATTGCCACAGATCAAGTCGAACAATGAACACCGTCGTGAAGGCTTTGAGTTATCTATGAGATGGAATGATAATATCGGTTCGGATTTCCATTATGAGATCGGAACAAACATGACCTATTACAACAATTTGTATGTGGTAAAACAGGAAGAGGCGTTGTCCACACTGATGAATCCGTATAAACGCAGTACACATCAGACAGATTATTACAAAGTCATACTTATTGACAACGGTTTGTATCAGTCGCCGGAACAGATATTAGGTGTACCGCGCAGGTTAGCATCTTCCGAAACAAAATTAGGAGATATCGTTTATCAGGATCTCAACGGTGACGGAAAGATAGATGCTGAAGACCAGATCCGTTACGGTATGCCCACTGCTCCTCATTTTACCTATGGTGT
Source organism: Parabacteroides sp. AF14-59 (assembly GCF_003479515.1). Classification (NCBI taxonomy): domain Bacteria; kingdom Pseudomonadati; phylum Bacteroidota; class Bacteroidia; order Bacteroidales; family Tannerellaceae; genus Parabacteroides; species Parabacteroides sp. AF14-59. The sequence goes on from NZ_QUHH01000009.1 coordinate 186,481, forward strand.
AGATTTTGTATTCTCTTACAAAGGATTTTCTCTATCCGGCCTGCTCTACGGAACAGGTAAACGTAATATGGAATTCGGTGTCAATACCAAAAAAGACGAATCCGTCCATGTGAAAAACGAATATCAACTGGATTATTGGAGAGAAGATAACAGAGACGCACTTTTCCCGAGAAAGTCGTTATCTTCAGGTGTCAACGGAGGAAACAATCAGGTAGAATCGAGCTTCTGGGTGAAAAATGCTTCATTCCTTCGTTTGAAAAACTTGTCACTATCTTATGATTTCAAATACAAGCTGCTGAAGAATGCAAACTGGCTCAGCATGTGCAGGGTAAACCTGACAGGAAGTAACCTCTTTACTATTTCCGGAGTTTCAGACTATTTCGATCCGGAAACGACTTCCACAAACGGAGGTTATCCGGTACAGCGTGTTTATTCTGTCGGTGTAACAGTCGGATTTTAATAAAGGTATAACAATTGAATTTTAATAATATGAAAAATATGAATATTAAAACAATATCAGTGGCCTTACTAATAGGATGTACGGCTTGTAGTGACATTCTGGATAAAGGCCCATTAGATAAATTCTCGGAAAACGATGTATGGGAAAGTGCGGAATTGGCACAAGCCTTCTTGTACCCCTCACTAAATTATGCCACCGGACAGTTGGTATGGAATGATAAATGGACGGACAATGATGTCATCCAGGATGACGGAGACGCTTCGAACGTAAATAAAGAACAGATCGACCGCTATTACGATGCCGGTTGGAATCCAGGCGGGAATAAAGATAAAGCCGGGGATATTTATGCAAACATCCGCAAGTGTAATCTCATGCTCCAAAAAATGGAAGAAAACACGACCTTCCTGGAGCAAGATAAAAATCACCTGATTGCACAGGCTAAGATGCAACGTGCCATGATCTACTTCAGCCGTGCCCGTTTGTTCGGAAAACTGATGATCGTAGACCGCGTACTCGACCCGGAAGAAAAGATGGAACTGCCCAGAACGGAAACGATCAAGGATACGTATGACTTCATACTGAAAGATTTGCAGGATGCAGCTGCCGAACTGCCCGCCTCCATTAAAAGCTCCGAGACAGGCATACTTACCCGAGGTGCAGCCTATGCATTAATGGCGGAAGTAGCACTTCACGGCGCAGCCTATATCGAATCCGGTCAAGATGAATACTACAACATTGCAAAGAAAGCCAGCGAAGATCTTTTCGCCCTCGGACAGTATGATCTGGATACCGATTACGAAAAAATGTTCAACGAATTCGATTATGCACTAGGTTCGAAAGAAATTATTCTGGCCCAATTCAGACATGAGAATAACACAAAGTTTGCAGATACCTGGATGCAGACATTGGTTCCGAATGTTAACAACGACAAACTAAAAGAATTCGCCAACCCCAAACTGAACGACAGCTTTGAAGGCTGGATCGGAATGTTCCCTTCAGTCGACCTGGTAAACGAATACGAAGTCAGAGACACGGACGGAACAGCCAAGGACTGGAATCAAAGTAGTTTCTACAAAAGCTGGCAACAAAATGGCGGATATGTTTCGGACGCTATTTATAAGAACCGGGACAATCGTTTCTATGCAACTGTCGTACAAGACTCAAGCCGTTTTTTCAACAGCCTCGTAACGATGCGTGCAAAAGGTAACATGCATTGGGACAGTAAAGCCGGAGGTGATTGGGGAATGGCTCTGAACGGATATGTTTATCGCAAAGGCATATATACGGCAAAACCGTTATTGAATTCGGACCCGACTTACTACCATTATGTAGTTCTGCGATTGGGACGCTCTTATCTGAACTATGCGGAGGTAATGTTACGCCAGGGCAACATCTCTACGGCAATTGAATATATTAACAAAACCCGTACAGTACATGGCGCAATGCCGGAACTACCTCTGAACTTATCTTCAGAACTTGCCTGGAAAGCCTATAAACGTGAACGACGCATCGAGTTGGTACATGAAGGTGACAGATATTGGAGTCTATTGCGATGGGGAAAAGCCGATAAAAAAGATAAAGTGGAAGAATTGACAAAAGTTCATCACGCTATCAGTATTTCCGAAGATGGAAAGAATTTTGAAATTATCCCTTTACCCTATCAAACCTCTTTCAACGAACGTGTCTTTACAAAGAAAAGATATTTGTTCCCGGTTCCTGAAGGTGAAAGAGTAAACAACCCGTCTCTCGATCAAAACGAAGGATGGTAACCAATTATAAACATCTTATAAAACAACAAGAAAAATGAAAGCACTGTATAATTATTTAGTTCTACTTTTATTGATCGTCATAAACACATCTTGTCTGAAGGCCGGTTTGGACGACCTGGAAACGTACAATCAGAATGATATTACAAATATTCGTTTTGAATACAGATGGTGGGATGAGAGTGGTAAAAGACTCCGGGTGATAGAAATGGGTACGGAGAAGACAATCGACAATAATGCAAAAGAAATAGTCTGTTCGATCAAAGTACCTGATGCCACACAAACTTTTACAACCGAAATCAGAAATCAGGTTTCATTAAGTACCTTGGCAATCAATGTAGATGCATCCTCCTCTGCCCGTATCAGCCCGGTTGGTGGCGCCCCGGCCATGGGAACATTCCCCTCCGACTTTTCAGCAAAAGAATTTGTATATAAAGTTACAGCCGGAAACGGGGATAATGCAAACTGGACAATCAGGATTACGAATTTCGTAAAATAAGGAAATTTCGTAAAACATACTCTTTTAACTTTTTTCTGAAAGTTGGGTTAAGGAGGAGAAAAACACTTCCTTAACCCAGCCTCTTAACTAAATTCAATATTATCGGGAATGAATAAAATACGCTTATTATCCGCATTTTCTCTTATCGTGGGAGTAATCTCCGCCCAACATACAATAGACTTGAGTAAAGTCTCCCCTCCTGCCGTCAACTACCTGCAAATGGGGCACTCCGGTCCTGCCGGAAAAGAGATTCGTATAAACAATCTATACATGGAAGAAAGCGGTATCCCGCAACTTCCCGTCATGGGGGAAATTCATTACAACCGGATGGATCAAAGGTATTGGCGCGATGCTTTATTAAAAATGAAAGCATCAGGCATCGACATTGTAGCAACTTACTGCATCTGGTCTTTACACGAAGAATTCGAAGGTGAACTTTCTTGGGAAGGACACCTCAACCTCCGGCGTTTTGTCGAATTATGCAAAGAATTGGATCTGAAAGTGCATCTACGTTTCGGACCTTACTGCAATGCCGAAATAAAAAACGGAGGATTACCTGATTGGATTGTAGAAAATAAAAATCTTAAAACCCGCTCGAACGATCCGTTGTATCTGGAATATACACGCCGGTGGTACCAAGCTGTATATGATCAGGTAAAAGGTTTATTATGGAAAGATGGAGGTCCTATCGTGGCTCTCCAGTTAGAGAACGAATATGTAAAAGAAGGAATGATCGTTTCACATTTACTCAATCTAAAAAAGATGGCTGTACAAATAGGATTTGACGTTCCTATTTATTCCATGACCCACTGGATGGACAGCGAATATCCGAAAGGAGAAATCGTTCCTTACGCCGGTTTCTATATTGAAGCTCCGTGGACAGCTTCGGGAAAGAATGAAATACCAACTTCCAATTTCGAATTTTTCACCTACAACCGTCTGTCGGATAATATAGGTACCGATATCATAAAAATAGAAGGAGAAGTAGAGTCTCTAAGCGGAGAAAATAACGACTCCCCTTTCTTCACATGTGAAATAGGTGTAGGAACGACCGCATTCTATCATCGCCGTGCTGTCGTTCCCGAAGATATGGCTGGTGAAAATATTAACCTGCGTTTGGGATGCGGAGCCAATATGATGGGATATTATATGTATACCGGAGGCACTAACCCGGTCGGGAAATCGAGTACATACCAATCATCCGGCCCTCGTGTCAGCTATGACTATCAGGCCCCCATTCGCGAATTTGGCACTTTGGGGACGGTCATGCAGGAGACAAAGAAATATAATTATTTCATGAACGATTTCGGTACGGCACTCGCTCCGGCTGTGGCTTATCTTCCTACCAGCAATCAGGACAGGAATAATTTGCAATGGGCCGTACGTCTGAATGAATCGGCTGGATACCTGTTTTGCTCCAATTATCTATATAAACGCACCCGGAAGGATTATAAAAATGTTCAGTTTACCGTAAAACTGAAAAATGAGACCCTTCGTATACCGCGCAAAAAAGTAACCGTCAAAGGCGGAACTTATTTCCTGTGGCCATTCAACCAATCATTAAGCGGTGTATTGTTGAAATACTCAACAACACAGCCGATCTGTTCCCTGGCAGAAGGAAACAACAATACTTATTTCTTCTTTGAAGACGACCTCATTCCAGGTGAATATTTTATTGACAACAAAGACATTCAGGATCTTAAAGTAAAGAACGGTACATTCAGAAAAGAAAAGAACGGCTATTTTATTGATCAACTGACACCGGGAAAAGAATGTACCATAGAAGTTACAAAAAACAACGGTGCAATAGTTCGTTTCGTCACTTTGACAGAAGAAGAGTCGGATCATATCTGGAAAGGTACGATAAAAGGAAAAGAGTTTGTAGTTATCAGCAACTCTTCATTGATATATGATAATGACAAGATCACGCTAATCGACGAGCGACCGTCGACAGAAGCCTGGATATATAAAAACGGAAACTTCAAGTGGCAAACAAACCGGGCCACTCCACGGAATTTACAGGCTACAGTTCATCAGGTAGCCCCTATGGAAAAAAGCCAGTGGATCCGTCCGGCGAAAGGGAATGCGGTAACACGTTTATTCTCGCTGAAAACATTTTCAACGATAGAACGCGCTTATCTACGTTACGCTTCTATCAACCCGGTTCGTTGCAGGCTCAACAGCAAAGATGCGGAATCCACAAAAATGAAGGATTATTCCCGCGCAGACATAACAGATCTGCTCCAAAAAGAAAATAATACGGTTGAATTTATTTTACCTGACGGCGAAGATGTAATCGCAGAGGTCGAAATCTTACTGAAGAATGGAGAGCGTATTGTTTGGAATACCGATGCGACCTGGTTATCTTCGGAAAATAACCAACCGGTTATAACTGTTTCAGGTGGGAACACTCCTTCGGCTTTTGCTCCGGAAGAACACTTGGCGGTATATGAGGTAAAAGCCCCGACGGCAGTTTGCGGTGAAGAAGAAACACGCATGTACATTTCCTACAAAGGAGATGTTGCCAACGCATACCTGAACGGACATCTGACGGGCGACTCTTTCTACGACGGAACCGACTGGATCCTTAGCTTGAGCCGTCTCAAAGAATCTATCGAAATCAACCCGATGGTTATCCGCATTGACGGTCTGAAATCGGCTGATGCCCCGATCTACTTTGAAAAAAATGTCGTACCGGCAGATTGTGTAATTCCGACAATTTCCGATATTCGGATTAAACAAGAATACCGTTTCGATTTGAAAGATGAATAACGACCGGAAATTACTAATTTAACAAATTATCAATGAACCCTTACTCTCTGTGTCTTATATGCGAGAGTAAGGGTTCTTACAAAAACTAAATCCAGCATTACACAAACCTTTGCATAGCTTTTTTCCCATTGAAATCAGGGACAAACGATATATTTCACTATTTTTGAAAATTAAAAAGGATTTAAAGGTAATAGAATCGACATTCAAATAATTCTATAATAAAACACTATGACAACACTCAAAACTCTTTTGCTTCTCTTGTGCATAAGCTTTTCGTTACAGGCACATGCACAGGAAAAAGTAACTACCCGGGAAGTCCTGTCGCTCGATAAAGGATGGAGTTTCCACAAGGGAGACATCCCCTATCCGGTCATCAAAGGCCATAACGCAACTTACCGGAACGCCAAAGCCGGCTATGTGAGCGGAGCAGCATCTCCCAATTATGACGATTCTTCCTGGCGCGTACTCGATTTACCCCATGACTGGGCTATCGAAGGAACCGTAAATCCGGACGCCAATTTATCCCAAGGATACCGTGACCGTGGTTTTGGCTGGTATCGACGGAAATTCAAACTCGATCCCGAAGATAACGGGAAACATCTCGAAATACAGTTCGACGGTATTTCAACCCATGCTACGATCTGGGTAAACGGAACCGTTCTGCACCGGAACTGGTGCGGGTATACTTCCATGTATATCGATATAACTCCCTATGCTACTTACGGTGATAACATCAATACGATCGCCGTACGCGTGGATGCAGAAGCACAGGAAGGCTGGTGGTATGAAGGGGCAGGAATCTACCGTCATACCTGGCTGGTTAAACGTTCGCCGCTGCATATCATTACCGACGGTGTATTTGCTCATCCGGTAAAGAAGAACGACAACCAATGGGAAATACCCGTGGAAGTTTCTTTGTATAACTCGGGAAAGTTATCGGCTGACGGAGAAGTCGAAGTCACCCTGTTCGCTCCTGATGGCAAGCAAATAACAACACAGTCAAAAGCAGTCTCCGTCACAGCATTAAGAGAAGGCATTGCCAATCTCCCACTGACCGTGTCAGACCCGCAACTTTGGTCGCCCGACAGTCCTGCCCTCTATAAGGTAAAGACTACGGTGAAACAAAACGGTACCGTAACCGACGAGGTCGAAACCAAATGTGGTTTCCGTACAATCCGTTTCGATAACAATACTGGTTTTTGGCTGAATGGAGAGAACATCAAGATAAAAGGTGTTTGTAACCACCAGGATCATGCCGGAGTCGGTGTTGCCGTTCCCGATGCGCTTTGGGAATTCCGCCTCCGCAAACTGAAAGAGATGGGAGTCAATGCCTATCGTGTAGCTCATAATCCGGTTGCCAAAGAGTTTATGGCCGCTTGCGACAGCATGGGTATCATGATTTTAGATGAAAACAGATTATTCAACACTTCACCCGAATATGTTCGCCAACTGGAGTGGCAAGTACGCCGCGACCGTAACTGTCCGAGCGTAATCCTTTGGTCTGTTTTCAACGAAGAACCGATGCAGGGTACGGAAAACGGGGTTGAAATGGTTCGTCGTATGTATGATGTCGTTAAAAAGATGGATCCGACGCGCCCCATAACAGCAGCTATGAACGGAGGATTCTTCTCTAAACACAACGTATCGCAAGCCGTGGATGTCGGCGGATTCAATTACCAGATCGAAAGTTACGACCGTTTCCATGAAGAAAATCCGGAACTGCCTTTAACCAGCTCGGAAGATGGCTCGGCATTTATGACAAGAGGTGAATACGTAACAGACCGGTCAAGGAACCTGATGGATTCATATGATACACAATGTGCCGACTGGGGTGCCACTCACCGCAGAGCGTGGAAAGCCGTGGCTGAACGTCCCTGGATGGCCGGTTGCTTCTACTGGACCGGATTCGATTATCATGGTGAACCGACTCCGCATCGCTGGCCTACAGTCAGTTCCTTCTTCGGTATCATGGACTTATGCGGCTTCCCTAAAATGGCTTATTACCTGCATCAGGCACAATGGGTAAAAGACAAACCGGTCCTTGAACTGGTACCGCATTGGAACTGGCCTGCCGATTCTATCGGGAAACCGATCAAAGTTATGGCTTTAAGCAATGCAGACAAAGTCAAACTGTTACTGAACAGCAAAGAAATATCCGAACAACAGGTAGACCCGTACGAAATGAATACCTGGTCCGTCCCTTATAAACCGGGCAAACTGGAAGCTATCGGTTATAAAAACGGAAAGATCGTTTCACGAACCAAAGTGGAGACAACCAAAGAACCTGTCCAGGTCCGCCTGATTCCGGACCGTAACAGTCTGGCCGGTGACGGAAGGGATGCTATGCCCGTAACCGTAGAAGTCGTCGATTCCAAAGGCCGTCATGTACCGACAGCCAATAATATGATCGAATTCACCGTAACAGGTCCTGCTGAAATCATCGGTGTAGGAAATGGTGATCCGAACTGTCACGAACCGGAGAAAGGAAATAAACGCAGCCTGTTCTATGGTCTTGCACAGGTGATCATCCAAAGTAAAGAAGGGGCAGGAACAATCACATTAACCGCTACTACTCCGGGATTAAAACCGGCAACAATCACAATCGATGCCAATCAGGTTGCTCCTGTCCCATTCATCGCTGCAGAATTTCCGCCGATGTTGCTGAATAAATGGGTAGCCTCTCCCCTTTCCAGCGACAAACCTGATGCAACCCGCCAGATAGCTGATAACGATATGAATAGCTGGCAACCTGTATCAGACGGTGATCTGATCAAACTGGAGAATGCCAACTTCGTTATTTTACGTGCGACATTCAATCCTTTCCAGGCTCACCGGGAAGAAGGTGGAAGTATCCTCTTTAAACAATTGGCAGGAAAAGCTGAAATCTGGTTGAACGGACAACTGATAGGTTCCAAAACGACAGATAAGGAAGAAGATTTCACTGTTGAATTTCCTGCCGTAAAAGAAAGATGCGACCTGCGGGTACTGTTAAATGGTACGGCAGGAGAAGCTGTAGGTTTAAAAGGAAATGTAACAGTCCGTACTAAACGGGATATAAAATAAAATCACTGTTTAATAGTAAAAATAATGTTGCAAAAGTATTATCGTACACAGTCAAATAGAAAACATCCGTCATCTGTGTCCCATCTAATACTTTTGCAACATCTTATTTTTCATTCCATCAATAATATACCAATCTCTTTATTTCACCCTGTTAATAATAACCGGAAGACCATCGGCCGGTAACAACCCCGGTAAATTTATTTTCATGGCAGACTGGAATGAATCAGCAGTAACCTGTCCTATTTCAAAAGTAATATTTACCGGTAACTCCATCAAAGTAGAAGAAAGTGTCAGAGTTTGTCCGGAAACGCTCCATGTCCCTTCCAGTGTCTTGATTTCCAACTCGGGAGTAACATATTTGTTTATAACTGCAACTGCGCTCTTATCGTCCTTCAATTCAAGTGTCAACCCTTCCATTACATCAAAAGCCGGTTCATTACTGGTCTGGTCGTCCAATATCCATTTACCTTTCAGTAGCGACTCAAGAGAAGCCGGATCCTGTTTAACCGTTATCACCTTTTCCAAGGTAGATGATTTAACCGTTACCGTGGTCGATCTTTCCTTCATATCAGGATTTGTTGTAGCCTTAATTGTCAACTTCCCGTCATTGGAGCCCGAAGCCGGACTTACCGTACACCAATCGGTAGCTGCCGAAACAGCACTCCATGCTACATTCGATTTTACATCGATGGTTGTCTCAGCGTTTTCCGCCTCTAATATAACCTCACCGGTCGAGACATTCAATGCTGGTGTCGGATCATCATCATCACTTCCACATGCGGTTAACAATGCCAGCAATACTCCTAAAAATAATACTTTTTTCATATACTTCTTAAATTTATAATGTGAAACATTCGATTAGTTAATCTGGGGTCGAAGATATGAAATAGAGAGATTCAGGGCTGGTTTCAGGGGTAGATACAACTATTCTGGTATAAACGGGCAATCGCTTATTTGCGGACAAGCAACTCTTTGACAGTTTCTACATAACCGCGTGAAATGGGGATAGGAACATTGTTACCTTCCATGTTAATTTCGTAGGACCGGCCGTTCTTTTTTATAGAAGAAACGTTCAACAAGTTTATTATATAGGAACGGTGACAACGGATGCAATTGTACTTTTGCATATCCTGTTCAATATTTTTCAACGAATTTCTTACCAGCTCTTTCTTTATCCGGTTATCCTTATGATAGTAAACAACAATATAATTATCGGACGATTCGAAATAGAGCAAATCTTTAGGTTTGATAGAAAGACGGAGCTGATCGTTTTCATCGCATATATTAATACATTCATATTGAATAACAGGCATGTTCTCCTGTATAACAGGAATCACATTCTTCTCTTTCGATACATTATACAGAGTCAATACGGTCAGACTGATAAGATACCACAAAGCGAGGGATAAGAATATGATCCGGAACGACTCTAAAAATTCCCCGATAAAGAAATCGGATGGAGTAGTATATAATGATCCCAGGATCAATGTGCCCAGCAAAACATCAAAACCAAAGCCAACCAAAAGATGGTAAACTTTCATTTCACGGTTTTTGAAGTACCTGTATTGAAGATATTGGGAAACCCCGATCAAGATAGCACAGACCAATACGAAACCGATCAGCGACAATCTTTTTAACGGTGATAAGTTGATTAAATACCCCAGCCAATTGTAGATATTGAACGGATTAAAAAGGATAAGGAAAAGATTAAGATAAACGAACATCCCGACAGCGAAAAAAACTCTGTCTTTAAATGTCTTCAGATAAACAAAAGGAGTGGTGAGAGACTGTTTTATTTTTGTATATGCTTGCTCCATAAAAGAAATGCTGATCAAATGACAGGCAAATATACTAAAAATGACAGAAACAAAGACGATGGTGTCGCAATTGTTCTTAACGGACACGGGCGACACCATCGTTTTTTCAAATCATTCAGCAACCGGAAGAATTAATTGTCTTTCTCCTCCTGCCGGCTGTATTTCCATATATCCTGCGTTGCTCTTGCCTATCGGAATAATCGAATAAGACGACGAAGGGTTCAATACTATTTTTTTCGTATCCCCGAGTATCGATATATCAGGAATATAAATACGTGTAAGCGCCTTTTTATCCATCTCAACCCATTGATAAGTGAATCTGTTTTTCTGATAATCGTTATAATAACCCAATGACTTTCCATTGGTAACCATCGGATAATAACGACTTAAAGCATATTGAAAATAATCTTGCGTATCGATTCCTTCCCAAAATGCCCAGTAGGTTTGTCCGGCATCGTTTTTTTCGATCAGATTAATAATATGGGTGGCAGGTTCTTTATATTTTCCGCCCATATAAAAGGCCCCCCATTCGCCAACGAGTGTGGGAATGCCCAATTCGCGACCTCTTTCAAACATACTATGGAATAAGAAGTCCAGACGCCCGTACCCCTGTGACATAGAGGCCTTGGAGTCGGTCACCAGATCATACCCATGAGGAGCATAAGCACACAGCAAATCGTTGTGGCCGTCTTTATCCTTTGGAATGCTAAAACTACTGGAAACACCCATATTGCAAAAGAAATTATGTTCGAGGAAAAGAATGTGTTTTGTGTTCACCTCTCTGATCGCATCTCGTACCCTCTGATAAAAATCACTCAATGCTCCTTGCTCGAATTCATTAACAATAGGCGTAATCTTGCCAACCACGTATGAAAAAATTTCCCCATCATTCAGTAATCCATAGGCCTCCAAACGGGAATCTTCCGTATTCCACATTGACATGACAGCTTCTTCGGTCAATATTTCACCGGTTACCGAGGCATGGACTTCTGCAAATCCTTTCAGTAACTCCTGGAATATTACCAATCCGGAAGAACCCATAAACGGCTCATTCATGATGTCGAATCCGACAACCGAAGGCGCATTGGCATACCGTCCGGCAACAGTTTTCCAGGCATTGATATAATGGTCCTGTAGTCCTATACCGTCTTCTGCCGGCTTATTACTCCAGAAATTATCAAACGATCTCTGTACGGCCGGACTCATGATATAGGCATCACTCCAAACATCTCCTTTTACATGCGGAAGACCTTCGTCAAGTGTTGCCCAAAGCGGAGCACCATTCCCAAATTTTCTCCCATACAAATCCTGATGCATATCGAGTATCAGCCAAAGATTATTTTCTTCCGCCCATTTCACACGCTTATCGATCTCTTTCAGATAAGCTTCATTAATTTTCCCCGGTTCCGGCTCCAGAACATCCCAATAAAGCCCATACCGTATACAATTAAATCCCCATTCTTTAAACTGGCGGAATAATTCTTTATCTCCGTCATACAGAAAATTATTTTCCGGAACTTTGGTCACATGGTTCAAACCGTTTAAAACCACGGTTCTTCCCTGATTATCGATAAAGCTCGTACCATCGGTCGATAAAAAACCGATCTTTTCCGGTTTATTTATCTGGCAACCTGTGATAAGCACAAGAATAACCAATAAGAAGATTTGCTTCTGTTTACTGTTCATATACATTTTTACTCTTTAAGTGATTAAAATAAGTTGCTGAAATTATTTATTCCACCAGACAGCCGTTGTCATTTTATCTTCTCCCTGGTTATTTACAGCTTCCGTCACGTTATCCAGGTTTATACTATATTCTTCCGTCGGATACTTGAACCGGAGCGGTATTTTTCCCTTATTCGGACTGCTCTGGTAGTTTGTAGGCGTTAACCTGGGATAACCTGTACGTCTCCAGTTGGCATAACTTTCATAGCCGTTCAGGAAAGTGGCAATCCAGAACTCGGTCCCGATCACATTCAGTTTATCACTGGCAGTGACTGCCTCGTCGAATAACCCTTGTGAAAGATAATCTTCCATCTGTTGCCCCGAAATGCCCCCTGCATTACCGTAAATAGCCTGTTGTTGCATGGACGAACGGACTGCATTTTCATAATGCGCTTTCGCATCACCTGAAATATACCCTTTCACGATCGCTTCAGCCTGTAGTAATTCAACCTCGGCATGTGTCATATAAATAGTAGGCGCATCCAGTAAAAGAAGCGTTGCCGGATTAAATGTGGAATAATTTGCCAAAGAGGTATAAGTCGGATCGCCCGTACGTATGGTAAGAGCATCATATCCGTTGGGTAACCCTTTTTGCATGTCCCGATCCGTATTGCCATCCGGCAGTGCACAATAGACCTGCATCCGGGGATCGTTGGTAGCCTTCAACCGGTCCATAAATGTCTTGCTTATTTTTATAGCTCCGCTCACCAGTAGACTATGACTCTTAAATACATAACCCAGTTGATTTTCCGTCGAGGCTTTACCTTCTACATGCTGAACCATACAGATATCATCCGCCGATTGCATCACTCCACCCTGAATCGCTTTTGCAATCAGCGCTCTGGCCTGAGCCGGGTCCGCTTTCTCCATACGCATACCCAGGCGAAGCAACAGCGAATTGCCGAAACGTTTCCACTTATTTATGTCACCGCCATATAAAATATCACCCTCGATAGGCTCCTTTGTCTCATTAAGTAAGGAAAGGCCCTTTTCAATATCACTGACCATCCCTGCGTAAATATCGCTTTGCCTGTCATAGCTCGGATAGAAGTTCTGTGTACGGTATCCATTACCCGCTTCCGAATAGGGAACATCACCATACAGATCGGTAATCCGGTGGAAAAGATAGGATTTCCATATCAGTGCAACAGCGTATGTATTCACATTCGTCCCGTCATCTTCGGTAAGATTGATGAGTTCCTCAATATTCTTAATTACTGTGGCATACATCGTGGTGAAGAAGATTCCCAATGTCTCTGTTTCCAGGTATTTGTCTCCCGCCATCTCATTGAGGTCGAGGGAAGCGGTCTGCTGTACCATCATCATGCAATAACCGACCTGCGTCCTTTTAGCGAGTCCTTCATTGCTTGTGTTCAACTGTGTATAAGTAAGTAATGGCCCCGGCTCGATCGTCGGACTGTTATTGGGATCGATGTTCTTCTCTTCAAAATCACACGAAGTAATGAATGCCAACGCAGACAACAGTGCCGTTATTTTTAATATATATCGTCTCATAACCTTGATTCCTTTTTAAAATTGAATATTTACATTAAATCCCCAGCTACGGGTTGCCGGAAGTCCGAATTGTTCCAGGCCCTGTGCATTCCCGCTCGTATAACTCGATTCCGGGTCTACCAAAGGCACTTTACTATATAGTGTCCAGAGATTTCTTCCTACCAGCGAGATCATTACATTCGAGAAACCGGCATTTCTGATCAGTTTTTTAGGGAGTGAATATCCAACGGATATTTCGCGCAGCTTTACAAACGAAGCATCGTATACAAACTCCTCCGTAATGTTATTTGCCAGATGCATATAATAATCCATCGCCGGTACTGCTTTGTCGTTGACAGAACCGTCCCTTTTTACGCCTTTTCCGACAACTCCGCCTTCGCGTCCATCCAAAGTCATTTTACTTGTTCCCAGATAACAGGTCATATTGTTTGTCCCGGAGAAAACACTTCCACCGAATTTACCATCGATCAAAACGTTCAGATTGAAATCACGATAGTTGAACCGGTTGCTGAATCCCAGAGTATACGGATGAATACTTTCGCCCAGTTTCTTTATCTCTCCCCGCTGTGGAAGCCCTGCCGAATCATAAATGATATTGTTGTTCTCGTCTCTCTGATACGAGTATCCTTTTATTATACCGTAAGGTTCACCGACCTCCTGATAGATGAATGCCGGACTTCCCTGGTCTCCGGCTGCACCTGCCCGGGCAGTGGCCATGATGAAGCTGTTCACATTATCCGTAATCTTCTTTATTTCACTCTTATTGTATGAGAAATTGAAAGAACTGTTCCACTCGAAATTTTTGGTTCTGACGGGTGTTCCTGTAAGCAACAGTTCGATACCCTGGTTATTGATCTTTCCGGCATTGATCAATACATTATTATATCCGGAACCGGAAGATATTTGCGCCGTGACAATATCGTCACTGGTGTTTCGTATATAATAAGTCAGATCGAGTCCCAGACGATTTTCAAAGAAACGAACATCGACTCCTGCCTCATAAGCCGTAGAAGTCAGTGGTTTCAGATCCAGATTCGGAATGGTAGATGTATTGATCGAACCTGTTGGATACCCATTAATCGCTTCGCCATAACTATAAGTTAAAGCCAGATTATAGGGCGAAACCGCCCCACCCGACTGCGCCCACGATCCTCTCGCTTTCAGAAACGAAAACCAGGATGGAAGAGTTACCATTTCGCTTACGATAAGTCCTGCTCCTACGGATGGATAAAAAATATTATTCGGTGTCGATTTATCCCGTAACGATAAAGCAGAAAACCAGTCGTTCCTTCCCGACAAAGTAAGAAAAAGCAAGTTTTTATAAGAAACCTCTGCCTGCCCCATAATGGAATTGATATAGTTTTCCCACCTGTTTTTCCCTCCGCTCGTGACTTCGGTATTGCCGATTACATTGAAATTGGGTTGGATAAAGCGTGAGCCGTAAGCACTGACTGTTTCGCTCCAGGCAATCATGCTGTTCCATCCGGCAAAAGCACTTACTGTCCATGCTTCAGAAAAACGATTGGTATATCCAAGGATAGCTTCCGCATTAAATTCTCCGTTATAGGTGGAACTGGCACTGATATTTCCCTCTTTCAGGTAGCCTGTCCCCATTGGAGTAGTGCTCTCCGCACGGCGATAGATCATATCTCCCCCTGCTTTTCCCCGTATATACCAGTTGTCGGTGATATTATACTGAAGCTGCAAAGAACCGAGCATCCTGTCTTTAGCATCCTGTTGGGCCCTCTTATTGGCAATAAAATAAGGATTTGCGAAATATACATACATATCGGATAGTAGCAGTTCATCTCCGTTCTCTTTTACGGCCGGTGATAAACTACGAATATCTATATTGGGAGGTAATGTCCAGAGCAATACATTTCCGTTACTGGAATAATCATTTACATTTTGTCTGTTCTTTACCCGTTCGCGCATATACATCACGCTAGCTTGAAGGGTAATACGTTTGGTTATATCCGTTGTAAGATTTAAAGAGACGTTATTGCGGTTCAGTTTGGAATTCGGGAAAAGATCATGATAACGCTGGTCACCCACAGAAAGACGATATTGTGTAGATTCCGAACCGCCGGAAAGCGATAGATTGTTATTCAACGACCAGGCATTGTCGTAAAAGTTAGAGAAATTCTTTTTGCCGACTGCCGAATAAGGGCGTGCCACACCATCAAACTGAAGGACATCCGAACCGTCGAGCTTGGTTCCCCAACTCGCCGGACCGCTCAGCAATGCCATTTCCTGGCTGTTGGGAGCTACTCCTGAAATACCCTGCCCGTATTCATACTGGAAATCACTGGTATTTACGATCGGCTTGTCCAGAGTGAACGAACTGTTCAACTCTACTTTCACTTTGCCCTTCTGCCCTTTTTTCGTAGTAATGACAATAGCCCCGTTTGCCGCTCTCGAACCGTATAAAGCGGCTGCAGTCCCACCTTTCAGCACGGTCATGCTCTCGATATCATCACTACTGATAGAAGAGATACCGTCGCCGTTATCTGTTCCGCCCCACAAGCCGGGTTGTCCATAGTCACTGTTGTCGAGCGGTATGCCATCGACAACATAAAGCGGTTGGTTCGATCCGAAAGATCCGTTTCCACGTATAGTGATCCTGCTCGACCCCATAGCACCTGTTGCAGGCTTTACAACATTGACTCCGGCTACTTTTCCGGCAAGTCCGGCAGCCAGATTCGAATCCTTCACCCGGAAAGCATCATCTTTCAGCTCGGTGACCGAATAGGCCAATGCCTTCTTTTCCCTCTTAATACCTAAAGCCGTAACCACGACTTCATCGACCATCTGCGTATTTTCTTTCAATACAATACGCATCGGTTCGGCGGTCGCTTTAACCTCGACGGTTTCATATCCGATAAAAGAGAACTGGATAACGGCATCTATGGGTGTCTGGAGCGTAAATCCGCCATCCATATCCGTAATAGTTCCGGTCGAACTGTTCCTGATACTGACACTGGCTCCGATAACAGGTTCTTGTTGTTCATCAACTACCTGCCCCGAAATAGTGAGGTGTTGTGCCTTTGCATATAAAGAAAACAACAGCAATAAAAATATCATGTATACATGATTCCAATAATGCCTCTTCATAATTTATTGTTTAAGATTTGAGGCAAATATATGGCAAAATGTATACTACGATATTTTAAAACCGGCGAAAGGGGTAAATGCAACTTATTTGGTATGAATGGTCAAAAAAACCGGGCAGGCACCATTCTACCCCGTTTATCCCATAAACCATTTAGCCTTCTGGCCGAACAACCGGTACATTAACCAGGTAAATCCCCAGGAGACTGAAAATATCAATATCGCCATAATAGGCACCTGCAAAGGAATGGGCAGATCAAACAGCCCGATCAGCAAAAAGGCTGGTCCGACCCAGAAATAGTGTACAATATAAATACCGAAGCCATATTTGGTCACATTTGCCAGCAACCGGATCACAGCCGGATGATGAACACGGACCTTCTGTAACAGGAGGAATACAGCAATCGTCATTATGGCGACATTCGGGCTACAAAAAGTAAAAAATAACTCCATATCCGTTTCCGTCGCCGTCGGATTCGCCGCAGCGGCACTGAAGCCACTATAAGTAATGGCATAGCCTACAGCAAACAGCGTCATACAAATTACCAACGTTTTTCCTATACTCCAGTCATTTCCCTGCTTCAAATAATGTCCCAACAACAGATAACCGTTAAATCCGGCGAAATAATAAAATAATCCGAATTGATTCCATGTCGCTTCACCATACAAATAATGGCTTATGTAAGCAGACATATAAGGCAGGAAGAGAGAAATGAACCATATTCCCAGAAAAACCTGCTCGGTAGAACGTTTAGCCTTCTCTACCCAGGCGGAGAAGAAAGGCATATACAGGTACAGGCCTATTAACAGATAAATATACCACATGTGGTTTTCCTTGAAACTGAAATTAAAAGGGATCATCGCCACATCTTTCAAGGCATCCGACAAGGCTTGCGACTCATTCCCCTGTACATAACAGAAGAAATCGCCGATGATCTCCTTAGGCAAACCCAATACTCCGGTAAACCACGGGAACATATTATACAATACGGACCATATCAGGAAAGGGAAAAGAACCCGGAATATCCTCTTCTTATAAAATACTCCCAAAGACTGTTCACGGACAGGCAGCAATAAAAGTCCCGTCATCATGACAAAGATAGGGACGGACGGGCGGAACAAAGAACCATACACAGATGCCCAGAATTTATATTCCGGAATAGCACCGAGAGTCGGTGATATATAAAACGGATCGATACAATGTACTCCGATAACCATCAACATGGCTACCGTACGAACAACATCAAGCCATACGATATGGGTCTGTTTGCCGATCGGATTACTCACAGGAAATGTCGCAGATGAAATTTTTGTTTTACACATGATCTAATAGAACGAAATAATAATTTAAAATCAGGAAGGCAAAAGTATGCAATTCGATAGAACTAAAATTTGCTTTATAGCAAAATGGCGCAAATCACTCGATGATGATTTGCGCCATTTTGCTGTTTTTCCGCTTTTCTATCAGCAGACCTTAAATAATGTTATCTAACCAACTGCAATTCCTTGATCAGACGCGGGCATTTACCCCATTTGTCGATCATATACAGGACATAGCGGATATCCACTGCGATACAACGTTGCAGATCCGGTTCGAAGGCGATATCGCCACTCATAGCCTCCCAGTTACCGTCGAAAGCAAGACCGATCAGACGGGCATTCTTATCGAATACAGGGCTCCCCGAGTTTCCGCCGGTAATATCGTTGTTCGTTAAGAAACAAAGCTGTAGCTGTCCGTTCTCATTGGCATACTGGCCAAAGTCTTTACTGCGGATCAGATCCAGAATTTCCGGTTGAACCCAGAACTCGTCATCTTCCGGATTTTCTTTTTCAAGAATACCTTTTTCAGTTGAATAATAATCATACCAGGCAGCATCATACGGACGGTAACCGCCGATAGAACCGTAGCTCAAACGCATGGTAAAGTTGGCATCCGAAGAAAGAGGCTTTTCCGGATACATCTCTTTCAGACCGGCAAAATACAAACGTTCGCCTTTAGCTATTTCGAAATGAGCATCACCCATAAACTGCTGTAATTCAAACAACGAGATCAAAGTAGACAAGCTCAGTTCAGCTGCCGGATCTTTTTTCAGCTTCGCATACAATTTAGGATCCTTCAGCATCTTTTCGATCTTGTCGTATGACAATAAAGAAGTCTTTTTAAAGACATCCGCCGCATATTTGGTATAATCGCCTTTATACTTTTTATCTACCTTCTGATAGATATCCGGCAGATACTGGGCGGGAACACGTTCTTTTACCACCTTCATCATAGCAGCCAGCACTTTCTGGTCGAGTGTCGCATCGTAATCCTTAAAGAACGGCTGTATCTTATCCTGCAGGATGGTGTCTATCTCTTCCGGAGTAGAACCGTTTATATCCACACCCTGAACCATACGCGCCAGACGAACTATTTCAGTACCGCTCACGAATGCTTCGGACAGGTAAGTAGAAACTTTTCTATACTCATCTGTGGATGTATAGCCTTTTTCCAGTAATTGCAACACTTCACCATACTTGGCTTTGCGTTCCGGCGTCTGATCGACCCAGGCTGCAAAAGCGGCTTCTTCTTCCTTTTTACGTTCTATCACGTTCAGGTTAGCCAGACCACGGTTCATACCGATGGAATTTTTCCAGTAGTTGGAACTGCCTGCATATTTGGAAGCATATTTGATACGGACTTCATCGCTTGCCTGCATCGCCTCTTTCCAGATAGCCTGTTTAACGCCACGTACTTCGATACGGGGTTTATTGCTGTCTTCAATACGCTGTTTCACGCCCCATGAACACAAATAACGGTCTGTGCTACCCGGGAAACCGATCGTCATCGCATAGTCTTTATCCCGATAGCCCTGCAGGGATACTTCTGCTACATATTTAGGGCTGTAAGGCTTGTTGTCTTTGCTGTATTCCGCCGGTTTGTTATCGGCTCCGGCATATACGCGGAATACGGAAAAGTCACCCGTATGACGCGGCCACATCCAGTTGTCCGTGTCGCCACCGAACTTTCCGACAGAACTGGGCGGAGCAAATACCATACGGACATCGTTGAATACATCGTAAACAACCAGGAAATACTTGTTATTATTATAGAAAGGGATCACATCTGCTGCCTGGAATTCCGTATTACCGATGGAATCGCAGATAACCTGTCCGATAGAATCGGCAGCGGCCAAACGCAGGTATTCTTCCCCGATATTGGCGATTTCACCGTTGATACGGTCACTTACGTCGACTGTCTCACGCAGGTAACGTACACTCAAACCCGGAACAGGTAACTCTTCTTCCTTACTCTGGGATACAAAACCATCCTTCAGATAATCATGTTCAACGCTACTCAACTGCTGGATCGAACCGAAACCGCAATGGTGATTGGTAAAAACCAATCCTTCTTCCGATACGGTAATACCGGTACATCCGCCACCAAAAATCACAACAGCATTGGCCACACACGGGTCAGTTTCACTGTAGAGCTGCTTGTAGGACGGAACAAATCCGAGTTCCTTGATCCTCGCCAGATTCTGTTTGTTTAATTCCTTCAGAACCCACATACCTTCATCGGCATATACCTGGCCTGCAGCAATCAGAAGCAGTAAAACTGCCCACACCTTCTTCATAAAATTCATTCTCTTATTTATTCAATTAGTAATTTGATATTCTTTTCGTTTACGCGAGCCTCCAACCATTCACGGATCTTTTGTTGCTCTTTTTCATTGATACGCTCTTTACTTTTCAGGTAAACCAACATGACGGTATCCTGTTTCATACTGTCGGTAGTCATAATATAGGTATTTGAACAGGATGCCTCGAGAACTGCCGGGAACAATACTTTCATTTCCGGAATCAATTCGGATGTAATACGTGAAGCACTTTTATAACGATCGACCGTCCGTTTCAACGAATCGATCTGTATGGATTGCACACGGAGAACCTCTTCGCTATTCTTATACAAATCCTGCATCAGCATGCTCTTCAGCTGATTAATATCTGTAGCCTCCTGACCAAAACCTTGCTGGACAACCAGCGAAACGTCTTTCAATCCATATTTACGGAGTCTGCTCCGTGCTATTTCAATCATCGGATCCGGTATATTCTCTCCGATCAATACGACCTTCACCTCTTGCATTTCACTGGTATTCGTTACCGTCTTGCTCAATATCTGCGTATTCGGAAACGTCAGTTCTTCCGACACAAAATTGGCAACCCGGTCATTGAAGTAACTGGAACGGATCAGGTTATAACTCAGGAAAAGGCTGGGAACGATCGTGAAAAATACGATCACACCGACATAGCGCGTCACCACTTTCTCACGTTGCTTATCCAGAAAGACCTTTTTAGGATATTTCAAAACCCGGACAACCATGAAAGTAGCCAGACTGATAAATACCGTATTGATGAAATAAAGATAAAAAGCACCGAAGAAATAATACAGATTGCCACTCGCCAACCCGAAACCAGCCGTACAAAGCGGAGGCATCAAAGCCGTTGCAATAGCCACACCCGGAATTACATTTCCCTTACTTTTCGTCGAACTGGCAACGATTCCCGCCAATCCACCGAAGAATGCAATCAGAACATCATAGACGGTCGGTTGCGTACGCGCTAACAATTCACTTTGTGCTTCACTGATAGGCGAGATGAGAAAGAACAAGGTCGAAGTGATCACACTGAAGATAGTAGCCGTCAAAAAATTACGGAAAGAACGTTTGATCAGATCAAAATCATAGATCCCCAATCCGAGACCGAACCCCATAATAGGCCCCATCAGCGGAGAGATCAACATCGCACCGATAATCACCGCTGTAGAGTTTGTATTCAAACCCAATGAAGCGACAAATGTTGCAAAGATTAAAACCCAAAGATTAGTACCTTTAAATTCAATACCTTTCTTTATAGACTCAACCGTTTCAAGTTCATCTTCCTTCTCTTGGCGGACGTCAAAATTACGAACAAAGAAGTCTCGTATTTGCTTGTGTAACACTCCTTTTTCCATCCCACTAACTTGTATTGATAAATACTCCGACTAATAGCCTCACCTTAATCGTGCAAAGATAGAAATTGTATATCGAAATAAAAAATAAGAAGTGTGAACAAGAATAAGTTGTTTAAAATTAAAAGAATTGTTGATTTTCAATTAACTTTGCGAGAAAACAATAGAATCCGCAACAGGAATCCACCTAAATGTTCAAATAAATAATGAAACGCTGTTTAATTCTTATATATCTGTTCGGTTATGTTTTGTTTGCAGTAGCCAACAATCCCGCTACCAAAGAAGTCTTAAGTGCTGGCTTAAAATCAGCGACTTCCGGCAGGGAAAAGTTGGAGATACTGACAAACCTCATGGATATTTCCCGCCAGCAGGAGCAGGTCGATTATGCAAAAGAACTTTATAAAGAAGCCATTGCCGAAAATAACGATTATTATAAGGAAGCAGCCCTCACCGAAATCCTCCGTTTCTATGTCAACAACGATATCAAAGACAGTACCGATGTCTACATGGGCGAGGCGAAACGTGAACTGACAGGAAAAGCCCGCGATTTTCTGATCACTTATATGCAAACGATCATCGATGTACGGGTGGTATTTTATACGGAAGGAGAAGACAGGAAGAAACTGATAGAACAGTATCAGCTTAAACTGGAAACCGATAAAGACCTGTCGCCACTGGAGAAAATGTCCATCAATTACCTGTTAGGTATGGCTTACAGCAACCGTGTCGAACCGGGAAACGAAGAAAATCAGCATAACGATATCTGTGCACGCTTTAAAGAAGTAATCAGCCTGTCTGAAAATATACCGCTGCAATACTCGTATCTGTTCCGCCTGAATTCGTTCAATATCCTGACACTCTATTCGCTCGATCAGGCAGACCAGGCCAAATATGCTCTCCGCTATCTGAATATGCAAAAGGAATATGCAGAGACAAAAGAGATGAAGAAACGTCCTTATGTAACCAAACGGCATCTACTCAACGCCTATTCCAGCCTGGCTTGCTCCGCCAGAACATTCGGAAGAGATATGGCGACGTCCTATTACCAGCATTTTACGGAATTGAATATGAAGTATCCCGAAGATGCCGCTTTTTCTGCTGAATACGACCGTCTCTTCACTTCTCTCAATTATTACCGGACAACAGACAGGCTCCTGAAAGCCACGGAGTATTGCGATTCCGTCATGCATTATTTCCGCACGGCCGACTTTAAAATCGATTTATCCGATCACATCATATCGACACTGAAAGATAAAATAGATATGCTCGATAGCCTCCATCTTTATAAAGATGCTTACGAGGCTCAAAAGGAGTATACCGTATTGCTGGATTCCACGCGGCTCAAGAATATGAACGAAAAGCTGGAAGATCTGGAAATCAAAAAACGGGTAGATGAATTAGTCATCGAAAAGAAAGCATTGGAGGTCGATTTGCAAAAGAGCCGGAATCAGTTGTATATGTTCCTGTCTTTATTCATTCTGGCAGTCAGTTCAGCTATTTTTGTCGCTTTCCGTTTATGGAAGATCAACGCTTTATATATAAAACTACAGGAATCTAACCACCAGGTGATCCTTGCCAGTGAAAAAGCACAGGAAAGCGAACGTATGAAAAATGCCTTCATTAAAAACATGTGCCATGAAGTCCGTACACCTTTGAATGCGATCAACGGATTTGCCGACCTGATCACGGAAGAAGATATTACAGCCGAAGAAAAACAGGAATTCAGCAAGATTATTTTCGAGAATTGCAATCACATCACTTCCATGATGAACAGCGTACTCGAAATCGCCCAGCTGGATAGCAACAAAGAAGAGCTATCATTATCGCCGGTCAATATCCACCTGCTGTGCTCCTGCGAAATGGAACAATTGAAAAGGCTCAACGGGAAAGCGGATATCGAATACCGGATCGAAGGCGACCGGGAAAAAGACATCGCCTACACGAATGCGAACCATTTCAGCCTCATCCTGTCCCATCTGTTGAATAATGCGAACAAATTCACTAAAAAGGGGAATATTATCCTCTCTTACAAAGCAGAAGAGGAACAAAACCAAATGGTTATCCATATCACAGACACCGGTTGCGGTATCTCTTCCGACAAGCGTGAATGGATATTCGAACGGTTCACCAAAGCAGACGATTTCGTTCCGGGTTCCGGATTGGGCTTATACCTCTGCCGGCAGATAGCACACCGCATGAAAGGAAAGATTTACGTCGATCCGGATTATTCAGCCGGTTTACGCATTGTCCTGACACTTCCTCTCAAACCGGAATAAGCGACCGGGATTATTTCTTTTTAGCAAAATAACGCCCTACGTAAGGCAATTCCTGCAATGGTAAATCGCGTCTTATTACGATGCCGACAAACAGGCAAAGCAGCAAAGTACGGTATCCCAAACGCAAAAGTTCCGATTCGATCGTCGGCAACATGCCTGCCAGATAGAAAACGGCCGCTAAAACGGAGTAGATAACTGCAGATTTAAGATCGTATTGTATCGGGAATTTCTTCTGCCCGATAAGATATGAAAGAAGCATCATTATCAGATTGCTCGCAAAAGAAGCCCATGCACAAGCCATATATCCGTATACAGGAGCAAAGAATACAATGATCAGAATTGTAGCGGCACATCCGATCGTCGAGAAATAAGCTCCCCACCGTGTCTGATCGATCAATTTGTACCAGAATGAAAGATTAAAATAAATTCCGAAGAACAATTCACCCAACATAACGATAGGCACAACACGTAATCCGGGATAATAGGAAACAGGGACGATATGTTTAAATATATCGATATAAAACATCACAGCCAGAAAAATAAGCAGAGCGAATATAATAAAATACTTCATCGCCTCCGAATATGACTTTTTACTGTCATCATCCTTATTCTTTGCAAAAATAAATGGCTCGTAAGCATACCGAAACGCCTGTGTAAACATAACCAATACAACTGCTATTTTAAAACAGGCACCATATATTCCCAATTGGGTATTGGCCATCTCCTTATCTTCGAATAAGAAAGGAAATAATATTTTATCCGCTGTCTGATTAAAAATACCAGCAATTCCCAAAATCAGGATCGGAAAAGAATAAGCAAGCATCCGTTTGAGTAAAACGAAACTCGCTTTTTCCCGTAAACCCGGGATCATATCGGGAAACAACAGCACAAGTGTGACAAGAGACGTTATTACATTCGCAACAAAAATATATCCCACCTGATAATCCGGAATATAAAACCAATCAACCAATACAGGGGCATGAGTATAAAGCCATGGACAAGCTATCAGGAAGAAAAGTACTAAAACAATATTCAGAAAAATATTAAACAATTTGATAGAAGCAAAGCGAACCGCTTTTCCCTGATACCGGAGAAAAGCAAACGGTATGCAACAAAAAGCATCGACTGCCACAATCCCCGACATCATTCCGACAAATTCCGGATTCGCACCATACCCCAAAGAATTACTGATCGGAGTCAACGCACTGAATATCAAAACAACAAACAGCACAGAAGTAAAAGCGATACTGAATAATGTAGTAGCGTAAACCCGCATTGGAAGCGTAATTTCTTTCTTATTCATAAAACGGAAAAATCCCGTTTCCATTCCATAAGTAAGAATAACCATCAGCAATGCTGTCCAAGCATACAAATTGGTTACGATTCCATAATCACTTTCCGTTGCCAGCACACGCGTATACATCGGCACGAGCATCCAATTCAGGAATTTCCCTACAATACTACTAACACCATAAATCGCAGTCTCTCCTGCGAGCCGCTTCATTCCTCCAGCCATAATCCATATTTATTTATAAAACAAGCCCTAATCTATCGAATAATTCTTCCTCATTCGAAAAAATTTCTGGCCCTTTCAATATTCAATACATAAAAATAAGCCAACTACTTAAAATCAAGCCATTTATTAAACCACTTTATACAAGAAAAAAGCTGAGAATCCATTTTTCTGGCCCTTTTCTGGCCCTTTTCTGGCCCTTTCAAATTATTATCTTTTTGAAGACGGAGTTTTCTTTATCATTTCATTTAACCCGATATTCATCGCTTTCTGCAGAATCTTAACATTCTCCTCATATGCCGGACTAAGTATGTAATAAGCTCCCTTAGCTTTACCCTCGGCTTTTAACAATCTACGTTCCAACAATTTATCCACTATTTTACGGGTCTGTTTTCTTGTTAGTCTCCCTTCAAACAAACAAACTATATCTCCCATCTTTATCTTTCCATATTTTTCCAAATAAGATCTGACAACGTTAAACGCCTGATCCTCATCCCAATCTGTAAGCTTTACATATTCAGCCTGCTGGTCAGTAAACACGTAATATTCTTTGGATAAAAGATAGTAAATACCACTTGTACGTCCTTTCTTCTCTATAAGTTTTCGCTGGAGTAACGATTGTACGGACTGAGTATCCAGTCTTTTTTTATCGACTCCACGCCTTATTTGTTCAAGTGTTACAATTTCAAAAACCGAGAGTTTCTTATCATCAGACAAAGTAGATTGAACAGATTCAATAAATAAAGCAAAAGCTTGATCTTCAACAACAGATGAAATACTTAAATAAACATTGAAATAATCTGTTTTTGAATAATCAGGAATCGTTTTCCCTTCAGCAAGTGTATTATAAAATATTTTATCGATACCTTGTCCCGATCGTTCGACAATCCCTGTTTTTTGTAATACTTCTGCTAATAAACGATTTCTAGGTGTACTCGGCACTGTCAATAAATTATCAATGGTTACCCCTAGTGGAAAGCTCCCCGGATTAACAATATCCAACCGTTTAGGATATTGTTTTATTATAATTTCTCCATTTCTCCTATAATCACGATGAGCTATCGCATTATTTACAGATTCACGAATAACTTCTTCATTGAAAAAAGGAATATTAAAAATGTAGGCACCTTCCTGAATTGGTACACTTCCATTTCTCAAATCGATTATTTGCCATAGTTCATCGATCAAAAGGAAAAAAGCTTTACGAAAAGAATAACGATTATCAAAATGAATTTGTGACTCTGTATTACGATACTCCAACATAATGGCGCATTGAGGTAAATAGTTTTTAATAGCCTCTTCCTTCCCCAATAAGATAAGAGCTGCATTTGTTAACTTTCCATCTCTCAATAGCTCCAAATCAACCAAAATTTGCCGATCAGAAAGTGTACGAAATCGAGAATTCTTCTGTTTCAACGCATATTTCTCCTTCATTACCTCCAAAGCCTTCAAATCCAAATCTGAGAAAGTAAGTTTTTCACATATTTGTTGAGAGAAATCCGGTTCCTGTTCTTGCAAAATTTTTAAAAGGACCTCATCCGACATCGGTTTAAGTTCTTCTCCGACACGCATTAACGTGACATCTTCAAACTTAAAAACTCTCCCGGCCGGTCTCGCAGGGACATCTATGACCAAAACTCGCTTACCTTCCTCATGACGTTCGTACACTGTCGTACGAATAGATGTATCACGATAAATTTTTGCTTCCAAATCTCCCAGTTCACCCTCGCACTGTTTAGTCCCGATTACCTTATGCGGGTATTTATCATGCATTCCTATCACTAAGGACCCGCCTCCTTCATTACATAAAGCCGTGACATAGCCTAAAATACAACGCCGCCGTTCTGAAG
This sequence comes from Parabacteroides sp. AF14-59, assembly GCF_003479515.1. Classification (NCBI taxonomy): domain Bacteria; kingdom Pseudomonadati; phylum Bacteroidota; class Bacteroidia; order Bacteroidales; family Tannerellaceae; genus Parabacteroides; species Parabacteroides sp. AF14-59. Next base: position 213,838 of record NZ_QUHH01000009.1, read on the forward strand.
GTATTGTTCTACTACCGCCATTATAAGCAATATTTCCCCCTTCACCCTTTTTAAACTCAACGTGATCTTCAGACTCTTTTAATTGTTTCAGTTGCTCTATTGTAAACATGACTCAGTCAAATAAAAACCCTTGTTCTTCGCCCCTTTTACGTCCCAGGTGGGTATAAGCCAGTTCCGTTACTTCACGGCCCCGCGGTGTACGTTTGATAAATCCTTCTTTGATCAGGAAAGGTTCATATACTTCTTCCAGTGTTCCGGGATCTTCGCCTAAAGCCGTAGCGATAGTGGTCAGGCCGACCGGACCTCCGTTGAATTTATCTATAATTGTTGTCAGTAACTTATTATCGATCTGATCCAGGCCATAACGGTCGATATTTAATGCCTCCAACGCATAACAGGATATAGCCTTGTCTATTTCGCCGGAACCTTTCACCTGTGCAAAGTCACGTACACGGCGTAACAACGCATTGGCAATACGGGGAGTACCACGACTGCGTGAAGCGATCTCACGCGCTGCGCTCAGTTCACATTTCACATTCAGGATATCTGCACTACGAAGTATGATCTTCGTCAATGTCTCCATCTCATAATATTCCAGGTGCATATTGATCCCGAAACGGGCACGCAACGGACTGGTCAGCAAACCGCTACGGGTGGTTGCACCGACCAGCGTAAAAGGAGCCAGGTCTATCTGGATAGAACGGGCGCTCGGCCCTTTATCAATCATAATATCGATCCGGTAATCCTCCATAGCCGAATACAGATATTCTTCCACGATCGGACTCAGACGGTGAATCTCATCTATAAAAAGGACATCATCCTTTTCCAGTGAGGTCAGCACACCTGCCAAATCGCCGGGTTTATCCAACACCGGACCGGAAGTCACTTTAAAACCGACTCCCAGCTCATTGGCTATAATATTCGACAACGTAGTTTTACCAAGTCCGGGAGGGCCATGCAGCAACACATGATCCAATGCTTCTTTGCGCATACGGGCCGCCATCACAAAAATCTTCAGGTTCTCGACCACCTTGGCCTGTCCGCTGAAATCGTGAAAAGAAAGTGGCCGGAGTGCATTTTCGTACTCCCGTTCACTTTCCGGCACACGTGTATCTCTTATATCAAAATCGTCTTCCATATCTTTGCTCATTGCCTTGCAAAGATAATAAATATATTTGCTTTACACTGTCCGGCTCCTGTTCATAACGCACAACAGTCTATCTTCAGAAAGAGCTATCAACTTCAAAGACTTGGTAACATAGAGAAACATTTTTCCTGACCAAACAAGAATAGAGCATAAGGTTATTACGACAGCTATTTCCGATTTTCAAATTAGTTATTCCAAATCAAAACGAACTAAATAAAAACCTTTCTCCTGAGAAATGGCTATTGCATATAATCTATTGGTGTCGGTATCAGATGCACAAAGATTAAAAACAAGACAATCTGTCTGATATTTAGCAATTTCATTTCCTTTCCAATCAAAAGAACAAATCTTATTAAACTGATTCGGATCCTTATCGGCGATTAACACACTATATAATAAATCATCTGTTGCACACAAAGCTGAAAATCCATATACAGTTTGATCTGTAGGGAGCAATGAACCACCACTAAAATTAACCTCAAGAGGATAGAAATAACGTGTGGAAGAAATATTTATATCATCGGATAATTGAAAAAACTCCAATATACCACCAAATAAAGTTCCAACAGCCATTTTTCTCTTATCTGGTGAAAGTGAAGCTGAAGCCGTTATAAAAACCGGATTCTTTTCAGTTTCTGAAACAGGGAAACGGTTATATTCTGACAAAATATCCCCTTTTGAAAAAAGCTGAAATCGCTTCAACCCTACAGTATCCTTACCTAATTGTCCATCAATGAGATATGCTTCTTTCTCCAAAGGCCACGCCCGACGAACAACACCTTTATAGTCACTAAAAGATTTACTGTCTACAAATAAAAAAGATTGCTTCTCCCTGTCAAAACGATACGTATTCATTCGCATCTGACTTTGGTCATAGACATTAAATAAATGACTTTCCCTATCAAAATAAAAAGAAATTCCCATTACCACCTCACCTGGTCCTTGTCCTTGCCTTACGCCGCTTCCAGCCAACATCCCTGTCTGTTTGTCATAAGCCTGTATCCAATTATTATCCACTAAAGAAAGTATATAGATATTTTGATCATCTACACACATCCCATACGAATAAGCAATTAATGCACTATCAGTAATAATATGAGATGTCAACCTTTTTTCAATTGGAAAATCAGGTGCCTCATATATTTCTCTCTTATTCTGACATGATAAGAAAGAAACCACCATAATAATGGTGGTAACTTTTATTAATAGTAAAGTGCTCCGCATTTGCATTCTCCTTTCATTTTACCAGAAAGCCCATATCCTCCTATTGCAGTCCAAACAGTCCCGCAAGATAAACATGTTTTTTGACATCTGATAGCCATACTTGAATTATCACATTCTATTACTATTTCCCCACCGGCCAATGCCTCAACATTAGCCAAAGCCAACTCCGAAACGAAAACTTCATTCTGACTTTTGTTGATATTCCAACCAGCCAAAGCAATTACAGCTACAGCAATAAATCCTATAATCAATTTTGTTCTCATCTTTCCTTAAAATCTAAGTTAACAAATAATTTAATTCTTACCTTTACCGAAAACATTTCAGCAAATATTTTGTTTAAAGCCTGATTACACTAAATTTTCATACACACCTCTCTTTCTTTTTTAGGAGGGAGCTCCGGAGTTTACCTTTACTTGCTTGACCGGCCGGTGGGTAAACTCCTTTTTTTCCAACCGAATTAATATTCTTTTTTTATCATCATTGCACAAATACAATTTGCTTTTAAATAGTTAGAGTCATTTTGTATTTAGTGATCATCTCAAATACTCTACAAACTCCACCTTCGTTCCATCCGGGCAAGGCAGGCTACCCTCACCATAACAAAAAACAGTAGTACTATCTTCTCCACCAGCCAATGCCTCTATATTCTCTAACATCAAATCGGATATCTGTTCTCCCTGACTCGAAGTTACTCCAGATAAACCTAATATAACCATTACGATTCCAGCAATTGCTATCAGCAACATTTTCCAAGTATTCTTTTTCATATATCACTTTGTTTCGTTTACTTTGCAAATGAAATAAATCATTTTTGAATACATGCTGACATTCGCTGACATTTAAAATAAAGGCACTGACAAACAATGACATTTATGAAGAACACTAACAAAAAACACCTTTTCACCGCAATTACAATATCTAGCATTATTTATGCGATTCCTATTGCTTTGCTAATTCTTATCCTTTTGCATATCTCTTCGTTCCATCAAATTGAAGAAGGACATATCCAGGAAAAGTCCGTTATGTTGTTTAAAGAAACAGTCAAAGAAGACTTTCAAAACAGATCGCAAATACTAACTGAAAAAGTGACTGCCGTAACTATGCCATCGGCTAAAACATATTCAGATAGCTGCATCTTCAAGTCGGAAACGATAGAAATAAAAACACCCAGACAACAGGACTTGTCATTAGACGAAAAAATGACTGATTTCCTCCAATCCGTTTTGGCCGTCAAAAATCCCATTAACGTCTACCGACTGGATACTCTCTTTCAACAAAAACTAAGCGAGGAAAATATACACATAGCTACAGCCATTTGTCTGACCGATACAATCAATAAAAAGAACAATACCTGTACTCATTACAATACAGCCTCTTTTATTCCATTATTTACAGAACCCTATTTGGTTAGCTCCATAGGTATAAGTTTGAGAGCTTATATAAAAATACCCCGAGTGACATTAATCAGACGCATACCGATTTTATACTGGATTGCATTATTGGGCTGGTTCCTATTCACATTATCCATAGGATGCGCCTGGTACAATCTCAGAAAAAAAATGCCGGTTCTTGTCGAGGGCTACGTCAAAAGAGAAAAGACGCTACAAGAAGAATTAACTCAAAAGAAAAATGAATTAGCAATATTCAAACAACTAGAAGCGTACAAAAAAGATTCAGACATTCACATAATCTCACCCAATCTTGTTTTTGAGAAAGATACAAAAACGTTACGATACCGAGAAAAAATCGTAAAATTAACCCTCCAGCAGCAACAATTGTTAGCTGCTTTTTGCAATGCTCCGGAAAACACTTGCTCAATAAATGACTTATGCAACCTGGTCTGGAAAGATTGTAAGGTAGAAGAGAATACAATCCATCAAGCTATATCACGTTTAAATAACACATTAAAAAACCAGGAGCTACATATCCAATACGAATTTAAGGATAGCTACAAACTTATCTTTAAGGGAAACGGACTGCCTGCTCCCTGCCAATCATAATTTTCCACCTGATGCATTTGCCGTTACTACCCGTACTAATTCAAATTTCCCCGGCGGGAAATCAGCGGTTGATAACCATCAACCGATTGGCCGACAATTGTCAACCGTTCGGCTGATAATTATGAACCATACGGCTGATAATTATCGGCCGCTAAAATTTACCGTATATTTAATAGAAAAGACAGGAATGAGTATTGATAATAAAAGGGATCTTTTGGTGAGCGAAAGATAGGGATAATGCCCGGGGAATACAACAATCAATGAATAAAATTCCCTACATTTGCCGGGAACGTTAATTGAACATTTATGAACAGCGCATTCCTACGTTTCCGTCTCCGGCAGTCGGGAAAGTTTATTCGTGAAATTCCGGTTATCTATCTGGTCGTGATGGTAGGACTCTTGCTTATACCCGGAATTGCACTGTATCAATTTACGAAGGATTTAAAAGGGAGCCTGATCATAGCAGCCATCCTGCTGGCACTTCTGTCTTTACTCCAGCTGCGAAGGAAAGACTATAGATTCATCTTTCTTACGGAAGAGAATGGCTGGAAAGTATTCAGCATGGATTATTTCTTATTATCCTTACCGATCCTTATTATCCTGCTGGTAAATTCATTCTGGTATATATCGCTGGCAATCATAGCCGGATGCATAGGAATCAGTTTCATAAAACAGCCTTTTCACCGGACAAAAAAGGGAATGGAAGCTCCTGGATGGATACCGGCAGAAGCCTTCGAATTACGGGCCGGGATCCGGCAATACGGCGGCTTATTACTGATTCTCTATCTGAGTGCCTGGATCGGCCTGTTACTGCCTTTTGCCTCTCTGGCATCACTCTGGTTCTTCACGGTCGTATTGTCCGATATTTTCAGATTCTCAGAGCCGGTACAGATACTTTGCGCGCAGGAACGACCTGCCAACAAGTTTCTGCACAGGAAACTACTCCTCTATCTGAAATTATCCATATACGCGATAATTCCGGTTTGTGCGATATACATGCTTTTATATCCGCAGCATTGGTGGCTTATCCTTACCTTTCTGGTAGGAGTATCCCTGAATATAGCGTTATTCATTGTAAACAAATATGCCCATTATCTGCCGAATACAAAGATTACGGGAGGGCAAGTTCCCATTACAACAGCTGTAATAAGCATTTTCCTTCCGGTTTTTTCGCCGGTAGTTCTGTTTTTTCTGATCAAATACTATCTGGCCGCCTGCCGGAATCTAACAACTTATTTATATGCTTACAATCCGGAATCTGCAAGTAGAATATAAAAAAGGATCTCCCATACTGAAAGGGATCGACCTATCGATGGAATCGGGGAAAATACACGGCCTGGTCGGTCTGAACGGCGCCGGGAAGACAACCTTGCTGAATACGCTGTATGCTTTCATCCGCCCTTCCGAAGGTTCGATCTGCTACAATGAAAGAACTCTGAAAAGACGGGATATTGCCTACCTGGAAGCCGAGAATTACTTTTACCCTTATATGACAGGACGGGAATACCTGAATCTTTTCCCGGCAGGAAAGAACGGTTTTGAAACAGATAGCTGGCAACAACTTTTTCATCTTCCGTTAGACGATATTACGGAAAACTATTCGACCGGGATGAGAAAGAAACTAGCCTTGCTGGGCGTTCTTAAGCCAGATAAACCGATCGTAGTCCTGGATGAACCGTTCAACGGCCTGGATCTGGAAAGTGCCCATATCCTCACCCTTATCCTGCAACAACTCCGGGAAGGAGGTAAAACGGTATTGGTTACTTCACATGTTTTCGAGACATTGACATCCAGTTGCGATCAGATCCATCATATCGATCACGGGATAATTGGCCACAGTTACTCCAGAGAACAGTTCGGAATGCTCCAAAAACTCCTCTATTCAACTATAGAGGACCAGGCTTCCGATCAAATAAAGAAGCTTATCTGATCCTTTATTCACGTACTGATACAAATCAGCCCGGATTTAAGTAAACCCGGGCCGATCGCAATAGAAAACACTTGATCTTTTATTATTCAGTAGTGACTGTCAATTGTTTCCCCTGTTTCAACAGGGCATGCGGGATAAACCAGCCATCGATTTTCTGACCGTCATAAGAAATATCCGTAATCTTCCGCCCGTTGCCTTTCTTTACGATCGTGAACTGAGTATTATCGCCTAAGGTGAATTTTACCTGGTCGAACAAAGGTACGGTCACGATATATTCCGGGTCAGCCGGAGAATAGGTATATAAGCCAATGGCATTGAATACATACCAGGAAGACATCTCACCAGCATCATCCATTCCGGAATAAGCCAGTTTGTCCTTACCCATATCATAATAATGATTCATGATACTATCCAGCATACACTGTGCCTTTTCCTGTTTATCGATGAAATAATAAGTATAAGGAATGCTGTGTCCGGGTTGGTTGCCGTGGCAATAATTTCCGATGAAACCGGTTAAATTGTGAGCTTCATAATTTCTCCACGGTTCTGTAAACAGTGAATCCAGTTTCTGTTCGACAGCTTTTTCACTGGGATAAAGGGCAATCATACCTTTCGGATCGTGGGGAGCAAAAAACAGTGACTGCCAGGCATTGGCTTCACGATACATATAAGCATAATAAGGATAATAAGGATCGAAATCCTTGATCCAGCTGCCATCGGCAATCTTTCCGCGCCAGAAACCTGTACCCGGATCGAACAGGTTCTTATAATTACCGGAGCGTTCCATCAACGTTTTATAAGTACTTTCATCTCCCAACTCCTTAGCCAACAAAGCAGTCGCATAATCATCGTATGCATACTCGACAGTCTTTGTTACCGCTGCTTTATATTCATCCCAGGTCGGAACATTCGTCGTATCCTTTTCTGCAATCCATCCCTGTTCGATGTATTCATCCAGATACGGCCTGCCGCCTTTTCCCGGAACAGTTGCGTTATTCACCAACAGTTTATAGGCCCGGTTCAGATCGAAATCCTTCAATCCGCGTAAATAGTTACCGGCAACAAATACAGAGGCATGGTCTCCGTGGAAGAAGGTCGGCATATAGCCATTCCGCTTTTCACCTTTATCTGTAATGGATTTGATCACGTCTGTCGTTACATCCGGCGAGATCATTCCCAATAAAATCAACTTATTACGATAATCATCCCAGAATGACGGATCGGTATAATAACGGAAACCATTATTTACCACATTGCCTTTAGCATCCGTATATTCCCCGTTCACGTCGCTTCGCAAAACGGGCCATAAGAACGAACGATACAGACAGGAATAGAAAATGCCTTTCTCACGTTCCGTTCCGCCGGTCACTTCTATTTTGGATAACAAATTCTCCCAGGTCTTGTCTGCTTCCTTCCGAACCTGTGCAAAGCTTTTCTCTTTCATTTCCTGTTCCAGGTTCATCTTTGCGTTGTCGATACTTACGAAAGAAAAACCGATCTTCAACTCCAGCGGTTCGCTTCCTTTACTATCGGCAAAACTAACAACCGAAACTTCATGTTCACCGTCTTTCACCTGTTTGATATCCTGGATCTTATAATTGGAAACAGCATAGAAACGTATATTACCCTCGGCATCCTGATTACCGGAAAAAGTATGATCGTCGACCTTCTGAATGCTCCAGTCTCTTACTCCATTGTTTGTCCGCGTGATATCCACCAAGACTTTCTTATCGTCGTCCGGTCGGAAAGTATATTTATGATAAGCACAACGAAGTGTGGAAGTCAGCTCGGCATTGACCCCGTATCTTTCCAGGAATACCTGGTAATAGCCCGGATGAGCCGATTCGTTCGTATGGCTGTATTTTGAGGCATAATCATCGGAAGATACATTCCCTGTTACCGGAAGGATAGGAAGATGCAGCAGGTTCCAATGTCCTTTATTGGTATGCGAGAAGCCGTAAATAACCGTATCTTCATACTGGTAACCGGCTCCGCTCCGGAATTGGGTCACCGGACTCAACTGGACCATCGCATTCGGAACAGAAGAACCGGGAAAGACTTCAGCCCCCCAGGTCCTTGTCTTCAAATGACGTTCATACCCCAGGTCTTTCGTTTCCCACAACGTTGCTGTCCCTAAAAAAGGATTCACATAATTCGTGAGCTGCTGCTTACCCGGTTGGCAACTTATCATCAAGGTCAATGATAATAAGCCTACAAAAAAAGAGTTTTTCATACTAAATTAATTATTAGAATATGATAATGATCAAGAATTAAAAACTATATCTGTCTGAGATTAAAAAACACTTATAATATATCCAGATCCTCCAGTAACGCAGCCGCTTCGATCAACATACAACCACTCAGTTGCTCGGTTAATCCTGTAGACGCTCCCGGGGCAGTCCGCCAGTAAGTACCGAATAATACATTTGATTTATTGGTCCCCTGCGTCCATAATGTTTCTGCATTTGTTTTCAGGAATTGTGTATAACGCCGTTTAGCACCTGCATCCAGGCGGTCCTGCTGGATAAGATCTGTGAAATAACGAATAAAAATACCTTTGAACAATCCTCCGTCACCTGTTCCTTCATCTTTCAGAATAGAATTGCTCACCAGTGTACTGATCGTATAATCAGCAGCCAAAACGGCATCGTTCAGATAGGCTTTTTCTCCCAATATCTTATATAATTCAACGGCCGATCCGATAAATGTTCCTTCATTGTAAGTAAATATCCAACTTTTCTGTATTTCTCCGGTATTGCTGTTTATATTATCGTACACCATTCCGTTGTTGCTATTGAATAATGTACTTTTTTCCCAGTTATATATCTTGAGTGCCCATTCCTTATACGTTTCATCCCCGAATTCACGGTACAGACGGGCTGCCAGGATGCAAGCCGGACCGTTTGAACAGGCATTTTTACTATACTCCTGCCCTTTTACCCAACTGATACCTCCACCTGCATTCTCATTCCAACCTACTTTGATATAATCCCAGATTTGCAATGCGGCATCTTTATATTTTTGTTCTTTGGTTGCCTGGTATGCACGAAGAATAGCCAGCGCATTCCACTCCATATCATCGTAATAGTCATTCCGGAACGAATTACCGTTCTTGATCTTCACGCCTTCAAACCATTGGTCGAAATAGGTTTTATATTTCGCATCTTGCGTACGCAAATAGGCGTCTGTCAGCACATCCAGTGCATGTGCCTGGGGCCAATACTGGAATGTCATATTTCCATTGTTATCGGTATTAAAATACTTCTCTCCCGCATTCCAGAATGAATTTATCAATGCCGTCGTACTGCTATCGGCAGCGGCATACCAATTAATACTATCATTTTCATCCGGTACGTTCGGAGTATTATCATCATCGCCACAAGCTCCAAGTAAAAAAGGGAGTAACAGGAAAAGGAATATATTCTTCATGACATTATTTTTAGCTGTTAAAAAAAGAAGAACCCGGAATCAGGTCAAATTTTCCGAAATATACAATTCCGGGTTCTTCTTACCAAATCTTATAGTAAACTATTTAACAATCGTATGCGTATAAGGCTGATCGGCTGTCAGATACAGTGTATAAGTAGCCGGAACACCGTCAAAGTCTCCCATCAACTTCCACTTGTTATCCCACTGGGATACTTCGGTAAACAATTGCAGGTAATAATAAGACTCCGGACTGCTTGCCGTCGGACGAGCGTCTGTCTGGTTCAATGTACCCCATTCGACTTCTTTCTCCGCATCGGCTCCGCCATTTTCCTGGATAGTCATTCTGAACTTATAACGTTCGTCCTTACCCCAGCTTTCTTCTTTGAAAGTAACTGTTTCCTTAGCCTGGAATACACCATAGCCTGCGTAAGGCAGTTCGAACAGAGATTCACCATCCGGACAGAAATAGAAGCTGACTTTGTTTACCAGTGTATAAGTGCAGGCACCGGTATTAAAGTCTAATGTAATACGGTAAATACCGTCTTTGGCAACCGTTGCCGTACCGTTCTCTTTCACCATTCCGTCAGTTGTATAGAACTCTCTCGGAGTGCCGGTCTTTGCGTCTGTGAAATAGAAAGGTTTACCTGCTGTCAGTTTTGTATACACTTCAAATTCACCACTGGCAATTGCTTTCATTTTATGTGCTTTTGCCAGGTCAGCGCCACCTTCAGAGGCCTCTCCGGTCACATATACATCGATCGGAACATCTTCGAAACCGGCCAGGCGGGTCACCGTGATCTTATTTTCAACTCCGGCTTTCATGCTATGCAAACCTTTTGAAGAAAGTACGGTCCACTTGAATGTACCCGTATCGGACGGTTTTATACCGACCTTGCCCGCAATCTGGTTCAATTGCTTATGCGTAACGGAAACATAATTGCCAAATCCGTTATTATTGGAATACATCACATATACCGGTTGTGAAAAATTACCGTCTGCCTTATCAAAAGCAATCTGATAAAGAGCAGTACCTGTTTCTTCCACACTCGGTGTCTGCCATTCAAAATAAACACTGGCTGATGCAGAGGGTTCCAAAACAACGGATTTTCCATCTGCCGGTTCAAGCAATGTGCTTACACTTGCCAAACGGTTATCCGTCTCCCCCATATTATCATTACATCCCATAAAGGCCAGCACCGCAGAGGTAACGAACATCAGTTTTATAAATATCGCTTTCATAATTCTTCCTTTTTATTTGATTACTAAATTATGAGTATATTCACCTTGCGTATTCAAAGAGAATGTAACATCATACGCCTTATCACTCCAACCATCGGTAGCCGGACTCTTCCAGACTTCGTTGTTTGTCCACTGTTCTACATTCGTCTTTTCAGCCATGTAGTAATACTCATCGTTACCGGTCGGCTTACTATCATTGTTGATGGCAGCTCTCCATTCGGTTTCTCCTTCGGAGCTTTCCATTCTGAACTTATAACGGTCGTCCGAATTATCGCTATCCGTCAGGCCTGTTACTGTATAGTTACTGATAGCCCAGACACCCAGACCCTGGTAATCCAGTTCTATCTCTTTCTGTGACCAGTTCAGGAACCATTTCACTTTAGTCACTTCTTTCGAAGTAAACGATCCGGCATTAAAATCAATATAATATTTATAGATACCGGTCTTGGTTGCTGTTGTACTACCGCCTTCTACCAGTTTTTCACCATTCAGCGAGTATTCAGCCGGAGTACCGGTATTGGCACTGACAAACTTAAAGGACTTGCCTTCCGTTAGTTTCATGAAAATCTCAAATTCACCGTCAGCCACCTTTTTCATTATCATGGCATTCTCCAGGTCAGCCCCTACTTCTGTTGCTTCACCGGTGATATACAACTGGCTCGGGACTTCTGCGAATCCTGCCAAACGGGTAAGCGTCAGCGTACGTTCTTCTTCTGCCTTGACCGGATTAATACCTTTGGAGGCATATACCGTCCATTTCAGAGTTCCTTCTTCAGCCGATCCGATCCCTGCCGAAGCAGCGATCTGGTTCAACTGTTTATGTGTAATCGTTGCATGATTAGTTCCGCCATTATTATCAGCTGTAACTATAGACACGGGATCGGAAAAATCACCATCCGCCTTATCGAAAACAACTTCATACAACACGGCACCACCATCTTCCGCCAACGACGGTTCCCATTCAAAATACAATGAAGCCGAAGCTGATGCTTGCAGGACAACGGCTTTCCCATTATCCGGTTCATATAACGCTTTAACGGCAGTCACGCCCAAATGCCTCACTTCCCCGTCACTGCTACATGCCGCAAAGACCAGAGCAAAAGCGAACAGCATAATATATTTGATAGATACAATTTTCATATCTCTAGATTTTTTGGAATTAAAACTTTTGATCAATATCCGGGATTCTGAGTCAGATTCTTGTTGATATCCCGTTGTGACTGCGGAATAGCGAACAGATAATCTCTATCTTTATTGAAAGATCTCTTATCCAACTGGATATACTGTGTATTGCCTGCTGCAAATTTAGCTCCGTGAGGATTACCGTTCAGTGCGGTTTCGATCGTTTTCCAACGACGGATATCGTATAGTCTCGTACCCTCGATAGCCAATTCACAACGACGTTCGCGGCGTACAATAGTCTGCATATCGCCCGAAGCCGGGTAATTCAAAGCAGAAGCATCTGTGAAACCGGCACGTTCGCGAATCGGACGGATCGTCTTGTTCCAAACAGTTTCATTCATTTCACCCAGTTCTGTTTTTGCTTCGGCATACATCAATAGAACGTCCGCATAACGCATCAGGATCAGGTTTAAACCGGAAGCCAAACCAGCCGGAGCTGTCGGATCGAACCATTTACGAAGATAATATCCTGTTGCTGTCGAGTTCTGTCCCGGACCGATATATTCATCCAGGTTAGCGGCTCCCGCATCTTCAGAAGAACCCGGTTTGATATAAATCGTAGACGTTTTACCGTTACCATCCGTCCATTGGTAGCCATGGTAAACGATAGTAGCCTGTAATCTCGGATCCCGGTTTGTATAGGGATCGTCTTCTTTATAACCGGAACCACTTTCATTGATCGACCGTCCATTTTTCATGATATAATCGTCAACCAGCTCCTGAGTCGGTGCGAAACCGTTTACACGTCCGCCCACCGACAGGGGAATCCCATCGTACATTTCGCTCCAGGTTCTCAGATTCAACAGATAACCCATATCCAGAATCACTTCGCTGTTATATTCGTTTTCCGGCAGGAATAAACCTCCATAGCTTGAGAATAAAGCATATTCACCGTATTCGCCATTTATTATTTTCTCACAAATAGACGATACATTTTGCCAGTCGTTTTCATATAAATAGGTACGTGCCAGTAAAGTCATAGCAGCGCCTTTAGTGATTCGGCCATTATCGTTTGCAGCATATTCCTGCTTCGTCGGTAATGTGCCGACAATGTCATTCAGTTCGTCACGGACAAACTTGATAACATCTGCTTTCGGCGAACGGGCGATCGTATTGGCCTCCTCGATCGTCAATGTATAGTCGAACAGGGGAACATCGCCATAGTTATTGGCCAGACGGAAGAACAACATCGCACGAATAAAACGCGATTCTGCCTTCATTCTGTTTTTCAATGTCTCATCCATGTTGGGGACACGGTCTACGTTCTCCAGGAATGTATGGCAAGTTTTGATACCTTCATAACATTTTTTCCAGTCCTCAGAGAAACGTCCCAAAGCGGCATTTGCCTGACCGGAAGTGATCAGTTTTTCATCCGTGCTACCACGTCCTTCGTATAAGTTATCTGATAAACGTTCATCTGCAAAGAAATAACCGGAACTCATCATTTGGCTGTAAGCCATGCTCAGCACCGAAGAAGCCTTTGCTTCGGAAGTCCAATAGTTCAAATCCGTAAACTTATTGGTAGGAGCCAGATCCAAATCATTACAAGATACAAATGATGCAAGTATGGCGCATGCCATACTTGGCCAATATTTTAAAATATTCATTTTCATAACAAAGTCTATGTCTTAAAATTCTATATCCAAACCAAATCCATAATAAGTCAGTGTCGGGTAGTTACGTCCGCTGTTCGCTCCGATACCGCCGATACCACCCATATCGCTACCGAATTCAGAAGATTCCGGATCGATGAATGAGTTCTTGGTAAATGTCAGCGGATTTTCAGTATTTACACTGACACGTAATTTCTGCACCCCAAACTTCTGAGTCAATGCCTTCGGTAAAGTATATCCGATCTGGATGTTCTTTACACGCAAGTAGGCAGCATTCAACAAATAAATATCAGAACCGGCCATACCCCAGTTGTTCGTAGAAGAGGAAGAACCCGGGGCAACCAGACGAGGCCATCGAGCATCCGGATTTGTCGGAGTCCAGAAGTCCAACTGATGTTCGTAAATACAATATGAATAGTTTGAATGGAATGGTTCTATCAACTCACCGCGCAAATACATAGAACGTTTACCCACACCTTGCAGCATCACGTTCAGGTCGAATCCCTTCCATGTCATGTTGTAAGTAAAACCGAATGTATAACGAGGGAATGCATTACCCAATATTACACGGTCTTTTTCGTCGATAACGCCATCTTCATTCTGGTCAACGTATTTCACATCACCAGGTTGTACGGAAGCTCCTACCGGCAGTGAGCTATTTGCAATCTCGTCATAACTCTGGAACAATCCATCTGTTTTGTAACCGAAATATGAACCTAAAGGCTCGCCTTCACGGATCAGTTTATACAACTGGTCGTTCTGGTCGATACGTTCTTTTCCACCGAAATCTGTTACTTTATTCTTTGAGTCGGAAATGTTGAAATTGAAGTTATGATGGAAATCGCCTGAATTCAATTTATAATTGATCGTTACTTCCCAACCTCTGTTCTTCATTTCTCCGGCATTCTCTTTAGCAGCAGAACCGCCATAGATAGAGGATACTTCAGGAGTTAACAATATATTAGAGGTTTTCTTATCAAAATAATCTACAGATAAGAATAAATTACCATTCAGGAAAGTTGCATCGGCACCAATATTGAAGTTGGCCGATTTTTCCCATGTCAGGAATGCATTACCGTCTGTATAGCTGGTTCCCGGAACAGATATGCCATTGAATACATAACCGTTGTTGTTCATCTGGTAAACAGTCTGGTAAGAATAATTGTCTACATTCTGATTACCCAGCACACCATAAGATGCTCTCAGTTTCAAATCACCGATATTACTCTTATAAGTATCCATAAAGGCCTCTTCAGAAAGACGCCAACCGGCAGAGAATGAAGGGAAGAAACCCCAGCGCTGATCTTTGGCAAATTTTGAAGAACCGTCATAACGGAAAGATACGTCTCCGTAATATCTGTCCATATAATTATAACCTACACGACCGAATATGGAAGTAATACTTGTCTGGTCCGTATCGTTATTCGAGTTCTTGTTATCTTTATTCTGAACGGATTCGTCTGTTGTCGGTAAACCCAGGTCTTCATCCGTATATTCCCAGGCGATGCGGCTTGCCTGTTTTGTATAAGATTCGTTTGATACACCGAACAAGGCGTTTACATTATGAACACTGTTAAACGTACGGTTGAAATCCAATAAGAACTGTGTACTTAACGTATAACGTTTTTCGTTATAATCTTCAGTCATTGTATTGGAGTGCATATACAGTACCGGATTTTCCAGGTCGGCAGAAGAATACAACGGCACTTTCTTGTCACGGCGATAACGGTGATGCTGAGTCAGGTCCAGACCAACCAAACCGGTAGCTTTCAAGCCGTCGATGATCTTGAAGTCAAGGTTCATACTTCCGATGAAGTTGTCTTCGTCTTTCTTTTCATAACCACCGTCCTGCAGTAATGCCAGTGGATTATCGTCGCCGACTATATCATTAACCAGATATTTGTCACCTTCCATAAACTTATAATAATAGTAAGAAGGAACACGAGACGAGTTGATGATCGTATTTCCTGTACCACCGGCTACCGTTCTGTCTTTACGACGGTTGTAAGCCATCAATGACGTCAGTTTAAAACGGCCATACTCGGTACTCAGGTTACTACGGAAGTTATAACGTTCCATTCCGAAGCTACCCTGGAAGTTACTCTCCTGGTTATAGTAGCTGGCTGATACCATATAAGTGGTATTCTCACTACCTCCGGATACATTGATGTTATAGTTTTGCTGAAGGCCGGATTTAACGATTTGGTCATATAGCCATTCTTCTTCATTACGATGATCATACAGATCACGGATCTGGGTAGGTGTGAACTGAGGTGCACTGCCCACATTCATATTTGCCTGGTTTCTCAACATGGCATTCTGCCAGCCTTCAACCGGAGAGAATAAAATATGCGGGTCCTGAATGCCGACCTGTCCATTAAACGCGACAACGGGTTTGCTGCCTTTGGAGCCTTTTTTAGTCGTTACCAGGATAACGCCATTTGCAGAACGGGAACCATAGATAGCTGCACTACCTGCATCTTTCAGGACGGATACGTTATCGATATCGTTCGGGTTCAGGTTGTTCAGAGTCGATGAGCTCGATACCAATCCGTCGATAACGATCAGCGGGTCATTGTTACCCATCGTACTGACACCACGGATGTTGATGTTCATACTGTTGTCGTTCGGATTCGCATTCTTGCTCTGAATGATAAGGTTAGCAGAAGCACCCTGTAAAGCCTGGGTAGCATTGGTTACAGGACGATTCTCAAAGATCTCGCTGTTTACCTGGTCTACAGAACCGGTGATACTTTTACGGGAACGGGTACCATAACCGACAACTACCACCTCATCCAGTTTCTGGGTATCTTCCTTCAACGTAATACGGAAATCACTTTTCCCTTTCAGGGATATCGATTGAGTCAGATAACCGATGAAAGAAATATCCAGTGTGCCGTTTTCAGGAACTTCCAATGTAAAATTACCGTTAAAATCAGTAACCGTACCATTTGTTGTTCCCGCAACAACGACGTTTGCGCCGATAACAGGTTCGCCCGTTTCATCGACAATAACACCTTTTACATTCTTTACCTTCTGATTAACCGCATTCTGGGAAGGAGAGGTAATAACCAGATAGTCACCTTTTACCGAATAAGTATAGCCTGTACCAGCCAGCACCTGGCTCAATACATCCAATACTTCCACATTGTTTTGATTAAGCTCGACTTTTTTGTTTACATCCAACTGGGTGCCATTATAGGCAATTTTGTACTTGGATGAAGCTTCAATCTTCTGGAATGCTTCTTTTAAAGAAACAGTACCTTCATTAAAGGACACCTTCTGCGCATTGATTTGCAGGCAACCTGCAATCAAAAAACTCAGACAATAGGTTCCAATTCGTCTGGATTTGTGTTTGTTCTTCATATGTAATTAAAATAGTTAAACAATTGCACCGATTTGAGTGCGAACTCATCTATAATGACAGATGAAAAAAACGTTGCACCCAATCAATCGTAAAACTTTTTCAAATTACATGTGATTTTTTTTTAATGAACTTATCTCAGATAAATATTTTTCCCGTCAATTTTATACTCCAAGCCCGGGATAAGCTCTTTCAGAAGCATAAATATATTTTCGACAGACTCATTCTTATTAAAATGAACCGTCAGCAGATTCTCATTATAAGCCGATGTCTGCAAATGTATATTCAACCCGTATGTACGCTGCAGGATACGGATAATATCTTTAAAAGAATAGTTATCAAACAGCAGACCTCCTTCACGCCAATCGGAATAATCGGCAGAAACAACCTTTTTCACATCTACATCTCCGGATTCAATATAATATAAGAGTTGTTCATCAGGCACCAGATGATATGTTTTTTCCTCTTCATCCTGTAAACGCACCTGTACAGATCCTTCTTCAAGAGTAGTTGCTATCCGGTCGATTTCCGGATAAGCGAAAAGATTGAACCGGGTACCCAATACTTCGACATTCAGTGTCCGGGCTTTAACAATAAAAGGCTGTTCCACATTCTTCTCTACCTCGAAATAACCTTCACCCGACAGATAAACCTCACGTCTCTCTCCCACAAAAGTAGAAGGATATATCAATACACTACCGGAATTCAGCCAAACACGGCTACTGTCGGGAAGGACAACCTGCTCACGTTTCCCTGCAGGTACAAAATGTTCTATCAGTGAAACATTCGCCAAGGCATCTTTCACATGGGTCGCTTCCCAATAAAGATATAGAGATGTGGAAAGCATGATTAATGGTAAAAGCCATATAGCCGCCAGTTTTACCCAGAACGGCATGATCCGCAAAGCTTTACCTACCGGTTTCTTTTGATCTGTAAAACCTAAATTTCTGCTCAACTGTGAAAAGGCCTGTTTGGGATAAGTCTCATCCATTTCCGGAAATCCTATAGTATCCCAAACCGACTGTAACGCACTATCTACTTCCGGTCTATCCTCTTTTTTAATCAGCCGTCGATGTACTTTCCAGGTCATCTCTTCCGAGAGGTCGTGATGAAAGAAATAATCAACTATTTTTTTTATATAACTCATTCTATTTCTACGATTATATTATATAGACTGCTTTTAGGCTATCCACCCCTAATTTTTTAACACAAATAAAGTATCAATAGGTATAATAAAATTTTTCTCAACTCTTTTAACGCTAGATTCAAATGATTCTCTACCGTCTTCTTACTCAATTCCAATTTCTCCGCGATCTCTGCATTCGATAATCCCGCTTCACGGCTCAACTGATAGATCAGTTTACGCTGGGGAGGCATATTCTCAACCACCATATCTATCAGGAGTTGCAGATCTTTAGCTATCAGATCTTCATCCGGTGAATCATAAGTTTCTTCCTCAAAAGGTTTTTCATTCAACCTTTCTATACGTATTTGCTGAGATTCCAAAAAATTGAAAGTAGTATTCTTAGATAGAATAAACAGATATGCTCCAAAATTCCTGACATCGGCAAACATATTCCTGTTTACCCACACTTTTGAAAAAACTTCCTGGGTAATATCTTCTGCGTCTTGTTGCGATTTAACCAGGCCGTATACAAAATTGCGGACTTTAGGATAATAGCGCATGAATATCACCTGAAAAGCATCTTGGCTTCCCTGGACCAGTTCCTTCACTAATAGTTCCTCGTTGATAGATTTTGTTAGCATAACGGCAAATATACGAAGCTAATATTTAAATCAAAACGAACATTGGCAATTTGTTTTTATAATAAGTAGTATTTTCTGCTTTGAACAATTCATCTTTGCAAAATCCAATCTATTTCCCCCAATATAAAAAATAATTAGGGAAATGTTATGTTTTTATAACAGGGAAGGAGTATTTTCAAAGATAAACAACAGAGTCCTTAGAAGACTATGGCATAATATTCAGATCTATCTATATTCGTCAGCATACAGCATAGAAGTCATACAAAGTATCAAAAAGGTAGAAATGTCTCCTGGAAAATAAGCTTAGCAACCAAATCCATTCATTAAAAACTACTATAATCAGTCTTTAATTTTACATAACTGAAAGATATAGCCCAAAGCCTTTTCCTAATTTATTATTGTCTACTTTTCTTTTTTATATATTTAACTTCAATATTTAATTACAGTGCAAATATA